>JBBQSE010000031.1:0-33696 GCA_038214195.1 Planctomycetales bacterium | reverse complement strand
TACCGGACTCCGCGTTCCAGACGGATGCAGGTTCAAGGTCGCTGGTGGTAAGTACCAACAGACCATCGGGGCTGAAGTTGACCTCGCTGAACCAGTTGTCCGTTGCGGGTGAAATCGTCGCCAGCGAACGGAGCGGGGTCGTATCCCAAACCCGCAGGGTTGAACCGTCCGTGAGAAAGCGCCGTCCGTCCGGACTGAATATAACATCACGGAATTCGTCCTTCAGTGGCTGACGAGACGTAACAGATTTTCCCGTGTCCGTTTCCCAAGCTTGGAAGACACGGTCGGATCCGAAAACGGCGACGACATGATCACCGTTCAAATCAAACGAAGCCCTGAGCAGTTGAGCAACTGGCTCAATGGTGGTGATCGTGTGCCAATCGTTCGCATCTTTAACGTAGATCTTGTCAGCGCCGGACGTGAGAACTCGCGTTCCGTCCAAGCTGAAAGTCAGGGGAGGGTCGATGTCAGTCGGAAGAATCTTGCTACCCGTGCTTGCATCCCAAAGCCAGAACGAAGCGTCGGTTCGGCGAGTCAGGACACGATTCCCATTCGGCGTGAACAATGCAACAGGGTCTCCTTCGTAGAGCATGGTAGGCGTTACCGCGCGACCTGAGTCTGCATCCCATACGCATACAGATTCCTGAGAGCCATCGACGTGAGGGCTCGTTGTAAGCACGCGGCGGCCATCTGAGCTGAATGAGGCGTCATGGACTCCATTCTCCTGATCCAGCTCGAATTCAGGCAGGTCGGTCGCGAGGTCCCACAACCGCGTCAGACCACTCTCCGTCGTTGTCAATAGTCGGAGCCCGTCACTAGTAAACTCAGCATCTTTCACATTTGAGTCGTGGACTAATGGAGGCGTCGCGGGCATAGTGACGGAATCATCCAGCTCCCAAACTGACACGGCATTCCCACGACCGAACATGAGAATCCGCGATCCGTCGGGGCTGAAACGAGCGGAGTAGATTTCGAACTGATGGTTCAACGACGAACCGACCGACTTGCCTTCGGTCGCATGCCAGACTTGCGTTGTGCGATCCTTCACTGCGATGAACTTCAGGCCATCCGAGCTAATTCCCAACACTCGGCCGTGGATCTCTTTAGGTTCAGTTTCGATGGTCACATCGATTGGCATACTGCCAACAGGTCTCGAATTGCTGTGATAGTAGGTGACCGCCAAGTGGTGTGGACCGTCAGCGGCGGATGGTGACGCTGATTCAGCCGGGGGTGCTGGCGTCGAAGTTGTACTCTGAATCGTCGTCGATGGCCCGAGTTGCATGCGGATTTGATGAATTTGGGGATTGAATTGTTTTCCAAATAGTGTGTTGTTCGAGATCACTGCGAAGATCCGACTTCCGTCGGGGGCGAACTTTGCTTGAATCTCTGGCTCGGGCGATGTTGCCAGTTGTTTTTCACCCGTTGCGGCATCCCAGACAGTTAACACGCAATTCGTGGCACCATAAAAAGGAAGCGGTCCCACGTAGCTGATTGTCAGCAGATGTCGGCCGTCGGGACTGAATACGGCGGACTGAACATCGCCCTCGTGTTCCAGCCGGCGCTCGACAGGTTTTCCAGTTGCCCCGTCCCACAAACGCGCCAACCCGTCGCGTCCTGAAGTCACCACGCTGCGGCCGTCGCGGCTGAAGTCCGCGTGCTGGATACCTATTCCTTCATGTATTAGCTGTGCGACTGGCTTCCCTGTCAGAGTGTCCAACAGGTCGGCGACCGGGCAATTTGAATACCCGACGACGACGCGGCTGGCATCGGGGCTAAAGACCGCAAACTGCGGCAATTTGTCGGTGCTGTAATCGCAAACCTGCTCGCCGGTGACCACATCCCAGATGCGAATCATCCCCAGGTCGCGATGCAATTCGTAGCTCGCCGTGAGAACCAGCCGATCATCAGGACTGATAGCGGATAAGGTGCCTCCCGGGTGATGCCAGATTCGCAGGGGCTTCGCGAGGTGATTCAGGTGCGTTTTCAGGCGAATCCGATGGAGCGTTTCGCGCGCGGGGTCGCCCTGTTCATTTTTCAAGCCCTCGACCAACCAGAGCAGGGCAGCCGACTGGTCCTCTCCCTCCATTAGTCGGTCATGATTTGCGACGGCGTCGGCGGACATCAGTCGCACAGCGTTCCTGACGCTTAGTTGCACCAGTTGTTCGCGCGACAGGTCTTCCGCCTTCCTTGCTTTCGTCGCCGCTATACCAGCCTCGCCTTGCGCGGTGACTGCGGCGATCGTCTTTTTGTCGGCGATGCCCTTTTGCCACCACGCGGCGGCAGCGAGAGCGGTGATCACGAGCGCGACGGTCATCGCGAGGCCAGTCCAGACGCGAGACCACAGGATGGCTTTCTCGATCCAGATTATCTCGTTGGGGGCAAGTTCATGGCGGCGTTTTTCTGGCCAATCGCGAGATACGGCGAGCTGTGGGCTGCTCAGGCCAGTCCAGTTCTGGTGGTTGACTATCGCAGTTTCTTGCGAACGCCTCACATCCCGACGCCAGCGGAGGATGTCGGCGGACGTGCGAAGCCAATCTTTCAGGTCGTTCCAGCAGCGGAACATGGCTTCGTGAGCGACTTCAACCTGAACGTGGCCGTCGCGATCCGATTTGACGAGCAGACGTTCTTTGACAAACTGCTCCAGAACGGGCAGCGCGGCGGCGGGCAGGTCGGACCAGCGGGCGGTCAGGCGGACGATCTCGTCCTTGTCGTTCACTTGCGCCAGATGCGTCACGAAGCTGAGACGCAACGCGGTCGTGGTTTCTGGGGAGAGTGAACCCGGTGGAGCGATGCGGTCAATCGACTTCTGAATCGCGCCGTCCATCCCGCCGAGGTCGAGGTACTCCTGCAACTCCAACGTGCCGTCACCCGCGTAACGCCGGTAAAGCTTTTCGAGCGTGAAGGCCAGCAGCGGCAAGGCTTCGGCGGTGGGAGTGTCGTGCTTGAGCCGCTCCAGCAATTCGTCGGTGATCTTCACGTGCGCGCGAGCAGCCGGTTTGACGATGACGTCGGTGATCAGCGCGCGGGGGAACGGGCCGAGTCGCCACGGCTGAAAGAATGGAGCGGTCAGCGCGTGGGGGTGGCGTTCATAGACGTCCAGGTAATCGGACCGCATTGTGCCGATGGCCAACAAGCGGCCGTTGCGGCGGCGAAACACGCTGTTCAGGAAGCACAGAAACTTATTCGCCACGAGGCTGGCGGATGGAGCCAGAAGTTCCTCGAACTGATCGACGACCAGCAGCACGGTCGCGTCAGGGCACTGCCGATCAAACGTGAGGCATTGAGCAGTCTCGCAGAAGATTTTCGCGGCGTGTTCCACATCGCTGTCTGCCAGACTATCGCGGAGCGACCTCCAATCCGGGGCTTGCCCCTCACCCCCGGCCCCTCTCCCCGAAGCGGGGCGAGGGGAGTTGGCGGGAAACTGGGCCGCCAGGTCACGGGCCAACTGGTCGAACACCGTGTGTTCTTCGTTCGGTGATTCGCCAAACCGCAATGTTGGCAGGACGAGCCAGTCGGTGTCCGCTGTTTTGTGCTTCAGACGCGGCAGCAGGCCTGCCTTGAGGAGCGACGATTTGCCGCTGCCGGAACCGCCGACGATCATCAGCAGGCTCGGTTCGCTGTTGGTCCGCATTTTCCGCAGCTCTTCCAGGACCGTCTGCGTTTCCGGCTCGCGGCCGAAGTACACGCCCGCATAGCGCTCGTTGAATGCCAGCAGGCCGGGAAACGGACAGCCATCTATGTTGCCATTCGCGTCCTTCAAGTCCGGATTCGGCCATGGCAGATGATCGCGCGGGCCAAGATGTCGAACTTCCAATGCGGCGAAGAGACGCTCGTAAGCCTGGTCTCCTTCCCTGGCGACGAAAACGGCTTGATGCTCGCTCGCGATGCCGCCGATGTCGCCATCGGCCAGCACGACGGGGAAAATTTCTTTGCCGCTCATCTTGGCGTAGACGAATTCCGCAAAGCACCACTGCGACGCTTTCCAATTCGGCGTGTACAACACGACCAGCGCCCGGCAGTCCTTCAGCCGCTCGTACAACACCTGCTCCCATTTCGTCCCCGCTTCGATGCCGGACTGCTCGTCGCTGTCGAGAAACAACTGCGCGGGATCGTAGCCGCGACTCAGCAACCGCTGCTGGATGTCCAACGCGGCGGATTTATCTTTCGTGCTGTGGCTGAGAAAAAGCATGAGAGACCTCCGGGGATGTCACACGCATGTACGACGACACGTTCTACCGGTCACCTAATGTCGCGTCAACTCATTGAATTCCCGAAGTGAGAGACTGAAGCCTGTTACGCCATGGAAATCAGTCTGTCGCATTTCAGGTCAGAGTCACGGGGCGGATTTCGCATTTCATTTGACGGATGATGCCTGTTGGGCCATGATCCTGATTCCCACCTTTCCAGACTCCTGCCTTTGAAAAACTGCGAACATGAATAACGATCCTAAAACATGTGCTAATGCGTCGCGTCGTCAGTTCATTCAGTCTTCAGCGGCAGCGACAGCTGGGCTTGCTGCTATGGCAAATACTCTTGCCGCAGGTCCGAATGCGGAAGTTAAAAAAATTGTGGTCGGGGTCATGGGCGTCAGCCGTGGTTCCGCTCTTGCACCACTGTTCGCCAGCGCTGCTGACGTTGAAGTTCGCTATCTGTGCGACGTCGACAGCAACCGGCTCGCGGCCTTTCAGGAATCGTTTGCGAAGACCGTCGATTACGATGTCAAGACTGTCGGTGACTTCCGCAAGATGCTGGATGATCCGCAACTCGACGTGCTTGTCTGTGCAGCGCCGAATCACTGGCACGCACCAGCCAGCATCCTGGCCTGTCAGGCGGGGAAGCACGTGTATGTCGAGAAACCATGCTGCCATAATCCTCGCGAAGGCGAAATGCTGATTGAGGTGGCTCGAAAGCACAAACGCTGCGTACAGATGGGCAACCAGCGCCGCAGCGGGGAACAGATCATTGAGGCCATGAACCTGCTGCATGAAGGCCGGATTGGTAACGTCTATTACAGTCGCAGCTGGTACGCCAATAGTCGAGGCCCGATCGGACACGGAACGCCTGCTGAGGTGCCTCCATATCTTGACTATGAAC
This sequence comes from Planctomycetales bacterium, assembly GCA_038214195.1. Classification (GTDB taxonomy): domain Bacteria; phylum Planctomycetota; class Planctomycetia; order Planctomycetales; family Planctomycetaceae; genus SXXK01. Next base: position 28,602 of record JBBQSE010000031.1, on the reverse strand, counting down.
TCTGGCAGGGCCCGGCACCGCGACAGCCTTACACATCAAACCGCCTGCATTACAACTGGCACTGGTTCTGGAATTACGGCAACGGCGAACTTGGCAATAACGGGATTCATTCGATCGATCTGTCTCGCTGGGGCCTGCAGGTCGATTATCCGATTCGCGTGGTGTCGTCCGGCGGTCGCTACTGCTTCGATGACGATCAGCAGACGGCAGACACACATATTGTGTCCTTCGAATTCGAAGGCAAGAAGCAGATCATCTGGGAAGCCCTCAGTTGCAATCGCTACGGCCTGGACGGCTCCGGCTTCGGTGCGTCGTTTCACGGAGACAAGGGCATTCTCGCTTTGAATTCATGGGGTTACAAAATCTTCGACGAAAAGGCAAAAGAAGTCGCGAGCGTCGATGGCAAGGACGGATTGCAGGCGCACATCGAAAATTTTCTGGACGCGATCCGCAACGAAGATCCCGCGCGGCTGCGTTCGGAGATCGAAGAAGGACACAAGTCAACGCTTCTCTGCCACCTTGGCAATATCGCCCACCGCACCGGCGATTCTCTTCGCTGCGATCCCGCTAACGGACACATCGTCAACAATGAAGATGCGATGAAGCTTTGGCAGCGAGACTACGAGCCGGGCTGGGCACCGACAGTGTCCTGACTCGAATTTGCGGCTGCATTTCTGCCTCCCAGTGTTGGTGACCACTCTATAATCACCTGCGTGACCACGGATTCGGCAGGCCTGCTGCTCCACATTGCAGTCGGCAGAAATTGCTGATTTCTCGGGATTGTGATTTCGAGCCTGCAGCGCGGGACACTGTTGCACATTCGCAAAGCAACTGCGCAGCGCTGCTCAATGCGTTTGCGATTTGAAACTCCACGGGTCACTCAATCGCTACATGCGTCCAGTGGATCGCAATTTTCAGCATTCTTCTGCGTGTCTTTCATGGGAACCCAATTCAAGCGGCGCGCTCTTTGCCTAAGCCCGATTCATGCATTCTTAACGTAATGCATGATCGCAATTAACACTGCATCGTGAGAATTGCCGGACACTTTATCAGGCTAAGAGGGATGCCATGTATACGGTTACTTCAACCGCGATTGCCGGTACGATCAATGAATTCAAACGCTGGCAGCTTTGGTTTCCGGCAGCGATCGTGATCATTGCCGCTGTTTCAATCTATGATGTCTACATGATTATCAGGAACGCCGACGTGATGATCAGCATGGAGGAAAACCCTATTGGGCTCTGGCTGCTTGAGATCGCAGACGGACAGGTTGGCGTATTCGTGCGTGTCAAACTTGCCGGAACGCTGCTTGTGCTTTCGACGCTGATGTTCCTGTGGATTCGACAGGTTCGGATGATCTTTACGATCACCACATGCCTTGCATCGTATCAGACGATGCTCATGTTCTACCTGACTGTGATTTAGTCGTTCTTTTCCTGCTGGTTTGCAAACTTGAAGTTTGAGATTTCAAGTCGCAGAATCAGCGGACGGGGCAAGAATCCAAATTTCGTGAAAATCGACGGGCTGTTCGGAACGGTAATGTTCGTGACGGATGAGTTCCAGGATGGCAAGGAAGATCCCAACGATGCGGGACTGGATTTTTTCACCGGTGAAGAGCGAGCTAAATGGGACGCGGCCCTCAGCCGCGACTCGCCCACGGATCAATTCCTGGTACACGCCGATCGGTGTCTCGTCCATGCGAATACTGACTTCGCGTTCGATATCCGGCATGCGCACGATGCGCGACAACGCACTGACAAGGTCCCAGAGCTCGACTTCGCGGATGCGGTCTTCCGATCGGTCGCGTTTGGTCGTTGGTCGGTCGCTACTGAGCCGCGGATAGCGTTCGAGCCATTCGGAAGCGCGTTCGTCGAGGAGTTTTGACGCCTCTTTGTACCGGCGATATTCCATCAGTCGTGCGATGAGGTCGCTGCCGGATTCTTCTTCCGCGACATCGTCCACGATTTGCGTCTGTGTCGGCAGAACTTCGCGACTTTTGATTTCCAGCAGTGTGCTGGCGACAACGACAAAGTCTCCGATGAGGTCAAAATCAATGAACTCAAGAACATCAATGTACGTGACGAAATCGGCGGTAATCGTGGACAGTGACACTTCGCAGACATCGACTTCCGCCTTGCGCACCAGATACAGCATCAGGTCGAGCGGACCGGCAAAGAAACCCGTGTCGATGCGATATTCAGTGAGCGTCATGAACGAGTGACTCGGTGGATTGATGGTTCTGATTTCGGCAGAAAATGCCGAATGGTCGCGAGGGCGCAGCGCGTTGTGAAACGTCCTTTTACACAGAATCGGCGTCATAACCGGCACAACTGGAACGAAAGTGACACGTCGGCGACAGTCTGCGGGGAATGTGAATTCAGGCTGTCGCAATTGCGGCCGTCCAGATCGTCCCGCAGACTTCAGACGGGTTGGCTTTGTGACGAGTTGCTTCGCTGTGACCGTCGGTCAATAATGCGGTATCGAAATTTTTGTCAAAGCGTAAGTAAGGCGTCAAAACCTCTAAGAATGAGGCTGTCAATACTCGTTCCAGGGCTCCAGCCCTGGAACGCACTGCACAGGAGGCTCCTGCCTCCAGCGACAATTTTGCGAGGCCGGAGCCTCGGGAGCAGTGTGTTCCGAGGCAGGAGCCTCGGAACAAGGACATCGAGCTTTTGCATAAAGTCGCGTTGTCGAACTACAATGGCATCGGAGTGTTTCATGAATCGACGCGAGATTATGGTTTGCTGCGGGATAGTCGCAGCAATGGTGCGGATCGCCGTCGCGGCTGAGATGCCGGAAGTGTTTTCCGTCTCGCCGTTGACGGAGAATGAGCAGACCGTCATGAATTCGATTCAGCAGAAGCAGGTTCTTGAAACCGTTTCGTTTCTGGCGTCGGATGACATGAATGGTCGCGACACGCCGTCGGAGGAACTGGACGCGGCGGCGAACTATGTGGCGGAACGATTTCGGAAAGCTGGTCTGGAAGGACTTGGTCCTGACGGTACCTTTTTTCAAACCACAGAACTGTTCCGTACGGCTGCTCCTGAGACGGCCGCAGTTTTGAAGGCTGATGCGGCTGAGCCAGTCAACCTCACGGTGTTGATTGGGACGAACGATTCGATTTCAGCGCATGGTACAGTGCAGGTCGGTGACAGTGGGAAGGGAAATTTTGGCGAGAGTGGCGAGAAGGTTGAAATCGTCATGATCGATGAGTTGCCGCTTCCGCCGCAGGCCGCTGATAATCCAATGGCGGCGCTGGTGACGTATATGCGTCGGACGGCCCCGCTGGTTCGGCAGGGCGTGAAGGTTGTCCTGGTTCGAGTGGCGGACGACAGTATTCTGTTCGATGCGGCAGCGGCGTTGCGGCAGAAGGCGATTGCGATCCCGCCTCAGTTTGAACCGAAGTGCGCGATCGTTCTAGTTTCGCCAACCCAGCCGCTTGAAGGCCATGTCAGGATCACGGTGCCCGCCAATGTGCGCACAGGAACTCCCGTGCATAACGTCATCGGTGTGCTGCGAGGCAGCGACACGGCAGCAGCGAAGCAGGCAGTCCTTGTGTCGGCGCACCTGGACCATATCGGGCCGGCGCAGCGTGGTGAGGACAAAGTCAATAACGGTGCCGACGACAATGCGTCGGGAGTCACGGGAGTGCTGATGCTGGCCGATGCGTTTGGGCGATTGGATGAGCGTCCGAAAAGGTCAATCATTTTCATGACGTTCTGGGGTGAGGAAAAGGGATTGCTTGGATCGAAGTATTTTGCCGAGCATCCGCTGTGGAACCTGGACGACATCGTGGCCAACGTCAATCTCGAAATGCTTGGTCGCCCGGAAGAGAATGCGGACGGCACGGCCTGGTGTACGGGCTGGCCTCATTCGAATCTCGGACCTCAAATGGCTGTCGGTGCCGCGCGCGTTGGCGTGACAATTTTCAACCATGAGCAATTCGGCGAGATGCTCTACGGGCGAAGTGACAACGCCTCGTTTGTGGCCAAAGGCGTGATCGCGCACAGTTTCTCCGCCGGTTCGCTCCACAGCGATTATCACCAGCCGACTGACGAAGTCTCGAAACTCAATATGCCCCATATGACGAAAGTCATCCAGGGGCTGTTCGCGGGAATCCTGCCGATAGCTCGCGGAGATCTGACGCCGAAAGCGACTCCCTGAAAACAACTTCGCGGTCTGGAAATCATCGAATAATCCACGACTTGCCATCAACATTGTCTACGGTCGAATCATTTGGCGATTGCTGCTATTGTTCGCCTTGCCGCACCGGCAGGCTGCTGACTCAATGAGCGGCATGGCGCTAGCCCAATGGTACTCGATTTAGAAACAACATTTATTATTTGGGAGGGCGAAGCTCCTGCTGAGCCGCGAGAAACATTGGACATCGAATGGCAAAACGGCTCGGCAGGAGCCTCGCCCTCCCTAAATCGAGTGGCAGTGGGCGCTAGCCGCCGGATTTTTGTGTTTTTCGCTTCAATACCGGCGGCTAGCGCCTTGCCGCTCACGATTCTGGATAAAATCAAGAGCCCGCCGGGGGGGCATGAGAATTTGGCAAACGGCAGATCAGAAACGGGACATTCAATCATATGGCAAAGTGTTTGGTCACTGGTGGAGCGGGATTCATCGGCAGCCACTTGACGGAGCTGCTGCTGGACCAGGGGCATGTCGTCATTGTACTTGACGATTTATCGACGGGGCGGGCGGACAACCTGAGCGCGGTGCGGCACAACAGCCGTCTGGAAATTCGGAATGGCTCGATCACGGATCCCGTGGCCCTCAGCGAAGCGGTTCACGGTGTCGAGATGATTTTTCATCTGGCGGCGGCGGTGGGCGTGAAACTCGTCGCCGACGATCCGGTCCGCACGATCGAAACCAACATCTATCCGACAGACCAGTTGCTGCGACTGGCCGTGCAGAGCAAAGTCAAAAAATTCTTCCTTGCATCGACGAGCGAAGTGTACGGCAAACATCCTGGTGAATCGTGGGTCGAAGACGACGATCTGCATCTGGGCCCGACAAGTCGTCCGCGGTGGGCGTACGGATGTTCAAAAGCGATTGACGAGTTTCTGGCGCTGGCATTTCACCGCAAGTACGGTCTGGGCGTGACTGTGGGGCGATTTTTTAATGTCGTGGGACCACGTCAGGTCGGTAACTACGGGATGGTTGTCCCCCGGTTCGTCGATGCCGCGCTGCGGCATGGACCGGTCGTTGTGTACGACGATGGATCACAGGTTCGCTGTTTTGCGCATGTGTCTGAGATCACGCAGTGCCTGACGAAGCTGATGCAGGTCGATGCGGCTGAAGGAAAAGTCTTTAATATCGGCAGCGATCAGCCGGTATCTATTCTGGAGCTTGCAAAGCGGGTGATTGAAAAGGTTGACCCGAAAGTAAAAATCGAGTTCATGCCCTATAATCAGGCGTACAGCGAAGACTTTGAGGATGTTCAGCGTCGGGTTCCGAACGTGAATCGCCTGTTTTCCACAATTGGCCAAAAACCGACAGCGGGGCTGGATACAATCCTTGACGACATTATTGCCTGGAAACGGTCTCAGGCATCGTCCTAAATTTTGCTGAGTTGACAATCTGCTGCGGATCCGCGTTGATCCGGAGTCTGCCACGAGGCCCCTCTTTCCAGGACTTAAAAACAAATTCATGAGCCGTATTCATTCAATTGACGGAATCAATCTGCACCTCGGAACACCTGACTCCAGCGAAGGCGAATGGATTGGGCAGAGAGAAGTGCTGAAACAGCTGCTGGCCTGCTGGCTGGTGGTCGACAAACGTGACCTGCCCCTCACTCCACGACTGCTTGGAACGCCGGGTATTGGAAAAACGACGCTGGCGATTTCCGGTGCGCGACAGCGGGGGCAGGATTTGTTTATTTATCAATGTACTGCCGACACGCGCCCCGAGGATCTGCTGGTCACTCCAGTCCTGGCCGAAAGCGGCAAGATCGCCTATCACGCTTCGCCGCTGGTCACAGCGATGATTACGGGCGGGATTTGCATCCTGGACGAAGGCAACCGGATGAATGAAAAATCCTGGGCCAGTCTTGCTCCGCTGCTCGACCATCGTCGCTATGTCGAATCGATCGTAGCTGGCATCAATATTCCGGCGCATCCGGATTTTCGATGTGCTGTGACAATGAATGAAGATGAATCCACATTCGAGATCCCCGACTATATTCTCAGCCGTCTGCAGCCGACTCTGACGCTGGGTCATCCCGCGCGAGAAGACGAACTGGCGATCCTGAAATATCATCTGCCGTTTGCTGACGATCAGATGCTCAATCTGACCGTCGATTTCCTGCAGGAATCTCACTCGCTGAATCTCGACTTTTCCACACGCGATGGAATCAATATTCTGCGGTTTGCTCTTAAGCGAATCGCGCAGAACCCGGAACATCCGGTCGCCCGGGATGATGCCTGGCGTGAGTCTCTGGAAAAATGCCTGGGAGAAGACGCCGCAGATTTGAAGTCGCTGGCAAGCAGGAAGAGCCAGTCTTTGGGTGGCAGTATCGTGCCGATGGGATTGGGAGACTTCTTCTTTTCCCCGGATGATCCACTGCATCCCGACGCAGATTTCGATGAGTTTGACGACGACGATGATGATGACGAAGAAGAAGATGATGACGACGATGACGTGGCCGAAGATGAAAGTAGCCGCTGAGCAACAGTGGTGACAGCGTCCGAAGCGTTCGTCTGCTTTCATGGAGGGTATTGCGATGAAAAATGCTGCCTTGTGTTTTTGTTCAGCCTGCCTTGGCGCGTGCTTCGTCTTGTGGATGCAAAGCGGACCGGCGATCGTGTCCGGTTCGATGGAGCCAGTGCAGCCGCCCAAGTCCCGCGCGACGGCTCCTCAGGGAAGTCAGCGGCGACCGGATCAGAGCGTATCCTATGGGACTCCAGGGAATGAGTCCCAAATCGGTGATGCGTTGAGCGACGTACCTCCGCCGAATGTTTACGGTTTGGATGGACTGGGACCAGATGAGGCGGTTTCCGCCTATGTGTACGAAGCGAACAGTCGCAGTGTGACAAATATCGCCACGCGAATTGGTTCGGCGCGAGGACTGTTCGGAGACAACCCAACGTCCGATTCCGGCTCAGGATTTGTGCTGGATCGCGACGGTCACATCCTGACGAACAACCACGTCATCGAGCATGCTCAGCGAATTCTGGTCACACTCGCCAACGGGCAGGAGTTTGAGGCGGAGCGAGTCGGAGCGGACCCGATCAATGACATGGCGGTCGTCCGAATCAAAGCTCCGCCGGAAATGCTTGTTCCGGTTCGTTTTGCGGATTCATCCAACTTGAAAGTCGGCATGAAGGTGTTTGCCATCGGCAACCCGTTTGGACTGCAAAGCACGATGACCACCGGAATTATTTCCAGCCTTGATCGAACTCTGCCCGTGACATTGGCTCGCTCGATCAAGTCGGTCATTCAGATCGATGCTGCGATCAATCCGGGGAATTCCGGAGGACCGTTGCTGAGCTCGCACGGCGAAGTGATAGGGATCAATACGGCGATCGCCAGCAAGACCGGTCAGAATTCCGGGATCGGCTTTGCCATTCCGTCAAATCTGGTGGCTCGAGTTGTCCCCGAACTCATCGAACACGGTCGATTCATCCGCCCGGAATTTGGAATTGATGAGGTGGCTCGTACGGAACAGGGCCTGCGGATCGAGACGCTGGCCACTGATGGCCCGGCCGCCAGGGCAGGGCTGAGAGGCCCCGAGATTCGCCGAACACGCCGAGGCTTCGTGACGTTTGAGACTCGCGACGTCAGCCGGGCCGATATTGTTGTCGGCGTGAATGGCAAGAAGACGTTGAAGCCGGACGAGTTTCTGTCGGAAGTGGAAAGTCATCGACCTGGTGATCGAATCTCGATTGAAGTGCTTCGCGACGGGGAGGTTGTGTCTGTGCAGGTTTTGCTCCAGTAGAACGGAGCGGTCGATGTCGGACGTCCACTCAGCGGCTCAACGATCGTTCAACATGTCGCGGATCAAGTCGCGCGACACGAAACCGGAACTGATCGTGCGATCCATCGTGCATCGCATGGGCTTCCGCTTTCGTCTGCACCGCGCTGATCTCCCCGGCAAGCCGGACATTGTGCTGCCGTCGCACCGCAAAATCATTTTCGTCCACGGCTGCTTCTGGCACTCGCACCGATGCCGTTACGGACGTGTTTCACCCGCAACGAATTCTGAGTTCTGGAAAGTCAAACGCGGGGAAACGACTAAACGCGACCGCCGCAATCTGCGAAAGCTTCGCAGTGATGGCTGGAAAGTGCTCGTCGTCCGGGAGTGCTGGATCAGGCAGCTGGACGAAGTACTAATTCCAAAGCTGACAGCCTTTCTCAACGATGGAGCATAAAAGCTGCCATGCAGGGACAAGCGTGATGCCGTTTTGCTGCCGAGTGGCTCATTCGCGACGGGGTGGCTACTGTTGGATTGAAACGTTGGTCGGGCCTACATGCGTGCTGACGTTCCAGGTCCGCCAACTGGGCTACAAGATCGGAGTGCCCATGCACCCAGAACACATTCCTTGGCACCTGTGTTTCAACGGTGCGTGCCATGAACGGTTCAGCTCAAAAACTCAGCAGAGCTTCGGGCTGCTCCTTGTGTTCGGTGTCAGCCAGATGGATCGGACAAGGGGATTCTCGATTACTTGTTTCAACAACAAGTTAAAAACGTCCTGTGACCGGAACATCAGGAAACAAATATTTTTTACTTTTCGTTCTCCAGTTCCCTCGCGAGCAGTTGAAAGTACATTCTGAGTTTTCGTGCGGAGCGGCGAATGTACAATCCTGGGCCCGGAGAAAAGTGTGTGTATTCCGCCATGATCGCCTGAATGATTGCATCTTTCTCCGGCAGGCCCGCTCTAATCGTACACATTAGAAAGGCTTCTGCGATCGCACCGTTGCGAGGGAATTTTGTGATCGCCTGCTTCAGCAATTCGTTGTCGATGGTTAGTTTGCCGTCATCATCCAGGCCTGCAATTCTCGCGGCCGCGAACAATTCTGCCCCCGTCAGTTCCGTTGAATGTCTTCCCTGAGGAACTGCACGTTGACTCTGGAGTTCCACCAGTCTGTGCTGAAGGATGCATCATGGAGAACCAATTCCTCCGCTGCATCTGCGTCTCCGCTTTGAACTTTCTCTCGCAACAGACACCTATCACGAATCGGCGTGAACCCGCCGTTGATTTCACACACCATGCTTTCGAAATCAATCAGTGTTCCGGACTTTGCTTCTTCAGAACGCTTCCATGCGTCCACAGCCTCAGCGATCTTCCCGGTTTGAATAAGACATTCGGCCTGCATTCCGTGAAAAACAGCTCGGTGTGGCATTGCCTTGACGACGATTGCGTACGCTTCCGCAGCACCAGCGTATTCCTTTGCCCGATGTTGCTGTAAAGCCCACTCAAGCTGAGCGTATGACTCGTCCGGAAGATCTTTCGCAACTTTCTGATGCAACTTGTAGGAAGTTTCAGGTGCCGCCTGAAAGAGCACATTTCCAAGCACAAAAGCCTGAGCTGACGTTCGCGTTGATTCCGGAAAGGCATCCAGCAAATGCTTATTGGAACCTTCGAGATCGCCACTCAGCAGCATTTTCCCGGCGACCTCCTGCTCAGGCTCCAGTGCCGCCGATGCCTTATCGACGGATGCCATAAAGTCATCGCCGCGCGAGGAAACAACATGCAGAACAATGACGGAGACGACGAATGTATTTCGGAGCTTCAATGACATCATCTGCTGAACCTTGCAGGAGTTGCGGCTGAATGGAGTAATCGTCAAGGTGATCGCCGATGTTGCATTGTACGTTACATGCTTGTCTTCACAAATCATTGTCTTTCTGGCGTTTGGAATCGCGAAGACACGCTGCCTTAACGCAAAGAGAAGCCCGGCATTTTTGAAATGCCGGGCTTCTCGGGAGATCAAACAAGGACGGACAGGAATGTCCATCCTACGTTTCAAAACTTCACTTCTTCTTCGCACCTTCAACCGCTGCCTGAGCGGCTGCAAGGCGCGCGATTGGGATTCGGCGTGGCGAGCAACTGACATAGTTCAGGCCGATCTCGTGGCAGAAGTAGACGGATTTTGGATCGCCGCCGTGTTCGCCGCAGATGCCGATCTTCAGGCCTGGGCGGGCAGCGCGACCATCTTCCACAGACATTTTCATCAGGCGGCCGACGCCGGTCTGGTCGATCGTCTGGAACGGGTCGGCCGGAACGATGTCATGCTCGGTGTAGTAACCGATGAACGACTTGTAATCGTCGCGGCTGATGCCCAGACAAGTCTGAGTCAGGTCGTTGGTACCAAAGCTGAAGAACTCGGCAGTCTTCGCGATTTCGCCGGAAGTCATCGCAGCGCGTGGAACTTCGATCATCGTGCCGACCATATAATCCACCTTCACACCCGTCTCCGCCATAACAGCTTCAGCCGTCGAGCGAATAATGGCGGTCTGGTGATCGACTTCGGTCTTGTACCCCGCCAGCGGAATCATGATCTCCGGCTTGCAATTCACACCAGCCTTCTTCACGGCACAAGCGGCTTCCATGATGGCTCGGGCCTGCATCGCCGTGATCTCCGGATACACGATGCCCAGACGGCAGCCGCGGTGACCGAGCATCGGGTTGGATTCCTTCAGCTCTTCCACGCGACGATGAACGGCTTCTTCCGTCACGCCAAAGGTCTTCGCCAGCTTTGGACCCAGCTTCGGATCTTCGTGCATGTGGTGTTCAGAAAGGAACTCATGCAGCGGCGGGTCGAGCAGACGAATCGTGACGGGACGTTCACCCATCACTTCAAACAGATGTGTGAAGTCGTCTCGCTGAAATTTCAGCAGCTTCGCCAAAGCCTTCTCACGATCGGCCTTTTTGGTCGAGAAGATCATCTCACGCATTTCGTCGAGATGATCGAAGAACATGTGCTCGGTACGGCACAGGCCCACACCTTCCGCGCCCAGGGCCACTGAGGCGACTGCGTCGGCAGATTCGGTGTTGGCGCGAACGTTGAGCGTGCGATGTTCGTCGGCCCACTTCATCAACTGAGCGTAACGAGCGTAGATTTCAGACTGTTCGGGCTTCAGCTTGCCCATCAGCACATCCATCACTTCCGAAGGGCTGGTTTCGATCTTGCCCGCGAACACTTCGCCGGTGAAACCGTCGACGGAAATCCAGTCTCCGCCCTTCAGAACTTTGCCACCCACAGTGACGGTGCCAGCTTCGTAGTCGATGTTCAGCTTGTCGCAACCGCACACGCAAGTCTTGCCCATCTGACGGCTGACAAGAGCCGCGTGAGACGAGGCACCACCAAACGCCGTCAGAATTCCTTTGGCAACCTTCATGCCGCGGAGGTCTTCCGGGCTGGTTTCCTTGCGGACCAGAATCAGCTGCACATCGTTGTTCGCGTTCCACATTTCTTCTGCGTCGGAAGCATGGAAGACAATCTGGCCGGTTGCGGCTCCGGGGCCAGCGTTGATGCCTTTCGCTAAGAACGCATCCGTCTTAGAAGCCGCTGCCTTAGCCGTCGGATTGAAGATCGGCTGCAGAAGCTGGTTCAGGTCGTCAGCTGGAATACGGCGTTTTTCAAGTGCCGTCTTGGCATCGATTAGGCCTTCGTTCACGAGATCCACTGCAATGCGAACCGCCGCGAAACCAGTTCGCTTGGCGTTGCGGGTCTGCAACATCCAGACCTTGCCGCGTTGCACCGTGAATTCGATGTCCTGAACTTCCTTGTAGTGCTTTTCCAAAGTGTGCCCGATTTCGTCGAGCTGCTTGTAAGCTTCCGGTGCGTCCTTACTCAGCGTCTCTTCGATTCGCAGTGGAGTGCGAGTTCCAGCGACGACGTCTTCACCCTGAGCGTTGATCAGGTAGTCGCCGCAGAAGCCTGGAATGCCGACGGAACAGTTACGGGTCAGGCCCACGCCGGTTGCACAGTCGTCGCCGAGATTTCCGAAGACCATCGCCTGGACGTTTGTCGCTGTACCCCAGTCGTGCGGGATGCCGTACTGACGGCGGTAAACCATCGCTCGGTCATTCATCCAACTGCCGAACACTGCCCCGATACAGCCCCAGAGTTGTTCCATAGGATCTTCAGGGAATTCAATGCCAGCATGCTTCTTGATGACGGCCTTGAATTGAGCGACGATATCTTTCAGTACATCGACTGAAAGATCTTTTTCGTGTTCAACCTTGGCGTGTTCGCGGGCCTTGTCGAGGATTTCATCGAAGTGGTCCGGGTCATTCTTTGTCTCTGGTTTCAGGCCAAGAACCACGTCACCGTACATCTGGATCAGACGGCGATAGCTGTCCCATGCAAAGTGTTCGTTGCCCGACTGTTTGATCAGAGCCTGGACAACCTTTTCATTGATGCCGATATTCAGGACGGTGTCCATCATGCCTGGCATGGATTCGCGGGAACCCGAACGGCAGCTGAGCAGCAGCGGGTTGGCCGGGTCGCCGAACTTCGCGCCCATGATCGTTTCAGCGTTCTTAATTGCCGCTTCAACCTGAGCCTTGAGTTCCGGGGGATAGGTTTTCTTGTTGTCGTAGAAATAGGTGCAGACTTCGGTGGTGATCGTGAAACCGGCTGGTACGGGCAATCCAATTCGGCTCATTTCCGCCAGATTCGCGCCCTTGCCGCCGAGAAGTGGTTTCATCGTGGCATTGCCTTCAGCTTTGCCATCACCCCAAGTGTAAACGTATTTGTTGTCTGCCATCGAATTGAACCCTGTGAAATAAGGCTGAGAACCATCGCAGCCAGCATTGAATGGCGAATCGAGGCGTTTTCAGCGTTCGCTGAGCTATGCTCAGTGCGGAATCCACGATTCGAGGGAGCGAAATCTGCCCGAGACAATCTCGCCACAGAGCCCCCAAAACACGGTCAGAATTGACCGTTCAGAGCGCGCACCGCAACCGAAGCTCGGTCCGGACGTCAACTGAGCCGGAACGGTAGCAATGACAGGTTCAAACTGCAAGTACGTTCCCGCTGCCGCTCACCTGGCATCAGAATATGAGACGATGACCGGGGAATTCCAGGGCTGTTCGGGCGTCACTCTTGCGACAATGACGCAAATCATCAGAATCCGGCGGGCATCTTCCTAAACAGATCTTCCTGGAGTATTCATTCATGGCGGTTCGAGGAGTTCGAGGAGCAACCACCGTTGATTCTGACGACCCAGCGCAGATCCGAGCCGCCGCGCGCGAGTTAATGGAAGAGATTCTCCGGCGAAACCGGATTGGCGACTTTGATGACGTCATCTCAGCGGTATTCACAACGACTGAAGATCTGGTCTCCGCCTTTCCCGCCGAGGCCGCTCGGGCGATGGGTATGAATCAGGTTCCCCTGCTGTGCGCCCAGGAGATTCCCGTGACAGGATCCATGCCGCGCTGTATTCGTGTGCTGCTGCATGTCAATTCGGAACGCACTCCCAAAGAAATTGAACACGTCTATTTGCGTGAAGCAGAGAAATTGCGTCCAGACCTCAAAAGCGCACAATAGCGCTAAGTGGTTGTCGATGATCTGTTTCAAATCGATATCGTGGAATTATGCGATCTGAGTTCGATGAGGGCGTCAGGAGGTATGGCTGATGACAGACGATTCCTCGTCCAATAGGCTGAGTGTTCGCAAAAGGCGACTTCGCAGATATTTTCGTTTCGTCGCATTACTGTTTCCATTTTTCCTTGTAGCGATGTCCAACGTTGTCTGCTGGTATTGGAATGTCGGGACAGACACGACCCTTGTGCTGCTTTCGGAGCGTGATCACTCGGGGACAATTGCGTACCTGAATCCTCGTGTCGATGTCGCTTATTGCCGCGAAGATCTGAGAGGCCCAGAGCCCCGGGGTTTTTCCTTTCCGAAGCCAAAGAAGCACATCCGTGTGATTGTGGTGGGAGCATCCACGGTCCAGGGGTATCCGTATTCGTCGGAATTGTCTTTTCCGCGGCAGATGGAGTGCATTCTTCAGAAACAGCTTCCGGACCAGACGGTTGAAGTTCTAAACGCGGGAATTGTTGGATTGAGCGCGGCACCGCTCGCAGATCTGGTTGGACAGCTTGCATCAGCAGACCCGGATGCCATTGTGCTCTATTCAGGGCACAATCAGTTTTACGGCGTTGGGGGAGTGGCCACAAACGCCAAAGCATCCGCATTGTCGATCGGAATGCGGAAGTTCCGGCTGGGGCAGTTGGTTACGGACTTAGCCGCTCCTGCCGTGGACCCCAATGACCATCGCATTCTGCTGGAAAGATTGCCAGCCGAGTACGCGATCCCAATCTCCAGTCCGCTTGTTGCGCAGGCGACAGCACAATATTCCGACGTGATCCGCAGCATTATCCGATCATGCGCGCGGAACGATATGCCGCTCCTGCTCTGTACCGTCGCCAGCAATCTTCACGGCCAAAGTCCGCACGTGAGCCACGAAGTATCTAATCGCCAGGCAGAAGTTCGTCTGACCATCGAAGCCAATATATCAACAGGCATGACTGAAGAGGCTCTTGAATTGGCTGAAGGTGCCGTTAAAGAGTTTCCAGAAGACGCGGTGCTTCAGTATCGGCGGGCGCAGATTCTTGAAAAGCTGGGGCGTGCAGCAGAATCCCGGATGGCGTATGTACTGGCACGCGACCTCGATCCGTGTCGATACCGGGCTCCTTCCGCGCTTGGCGATGCACTGAAAGCTGTCGCTGCGAGCATTGAGGGATCACATCAGGTGCTGGATCTTGTCCCGGTGTTTGACGCGGCATCGGCTTATCCAGCCGCCGGGGAAGATCTGTTCCTGGAGCACGTTCACTTCAATCTTGACGGTCACTGGGTTGCTGCAAAGGCAGTGAGCGAAGCTCTGATGACGCAATTGTGGGGTCGATCATGGGACGAGTCACTGATTCCGACTCTTACGGAACGAAACAAATTCATCGGCATGCTCGACACCGACACGTTCACAGGACTTTACCTTGCACTTTCCATCCAAAGCTCAGCACCGCTGAACACTGCCGTTGATTACGAAATCCATGCCGAGCGTCTGCAGGAAAAAATTGCATCCCTGTCACCTCGTGCCAATCCAACCTTGATAGGTCTGTTCATGAATCTTCCAACTCAGGCAAAGATGGATGATCCGATTGATGGAATGGGACGCTCATGTCTGGATGCCGACGACAATCAACGCGCGTCTGAATTCTTTGCTCTGTCGCGAAATCGGCGTCCATGGCTGCCTAATGCTTTCATTTTTGGAGCGATCTCCGCGTTTCAGCTCGGAGATTCAGATACGGCAGTTCGTCTTCTGCGAGAGTCTGAAAAAACGGTGCTGTCGGAATCTGTTCCGATACTGCGAGCAAAAGAACGATTGATGAAAATGATGAAGCAAGACTCTCGCAAACGGGAGTGAACCATTTTCCGGCTTCGACTGCGGCAAAAGAGTGATTGAAACTACGCACAGTCTCTTGGATAGTGATCAAGAAACAGAGTCGAACCGCGTCGGAACTTGCTGCTGCCGGTTTGTTGCCGATACTTATGAAGAGTATCTGTTCGAAGTCGTCGAGGGGAAGGTATTGCTATGATTTTCAAGATCTCGGCAGCGAAACGAAAACATTGGATTCTCCGGAGTCTGAACTGGTGCGGATTCCTGTTGGCCTTTCTTCTGACTGGATGCAACGATTCCTCGCCGAGTCAAACGCGTGAGAAAGTTCAGCCTCGCGAATCGGAACCAGGCAGGACTACGGCAAAGTCCGTTGTCTATTCTCCGCGATCGGATTTCGACACGAGCGGTTTTACGCTGGTGGCCCAAACTCGCCCAAAATGGTCGCCTCAGATTTCCCTCGAAGAACTCGGTCGGATATGGGACCATCCAGGACGTCAGGCATTGGCTTCCATCGAAGAGTACCGGCAACAACCGAACCTGCCTCTTGAGGAACGAATTAAAGCAGGCCTGACTCAGGTCATGTATCTCAATTCTGAAGGCGATACGGAGGAAGCCTATCGCCTGTTAAAAGAGTTGCGGACACAGGTTGAAGCAGACAACCACTCTGCGGCGAAATGGTTGTATGTGTTGATTTATTATCAGGGTGTCACATCACTGCGGCTGGGCGAGAACAGCAACTGTATAAATTGTCGCGGTGAAACGTCCTGCATTCTTCCGATCTCGGGTAAGGCTATTCATCAGTTTCCTGAGGGTTCCCGGAACGCCATTAAACATTTTAAGGAGTATCTCGCGAAGTTCCCAGACGACCTGCAGGTCAAATGGCTGCTCAACGTCGCGTACATGACACTCGGCGAGCATCCTCATGGAGTGGATCAGCAATTCTTGATTTCAATCGATGAGTGGAGTCAATCGGAAGATGACATTGGACGGTTCCGGGATATCGGTGCCGAGATCGGAATGGATCATCTGAATCAGGCAGGCGGTGGCATCATGGATGATTTCGACAACGACGGTTTGCTGGACATTGTTGTCACATCAATGGACCCAACTGAGCGAATGCGGCTTTACAGGAATTCGGGAGACGGCCGATTTGCCATGTCAAATGAATCGGCTGGCCTGGCAGGTCCTCTCGGAGGGCTGTATTGTGTTCAGACGGACTTCAACAATGACGGATTTCTCGATGTTTTTATTCCCCGTGGTGCCTGGCTGCTTCGCCCCGTTTGCCCCACGCTGCTTAGGAACGAGGGCGACGGCACATGGACTGATGTCACGTCTGACGCGCGGCTGATCGACGCTGTCAATTCGAATTCTGCTTCCTGGGGTGATTACGATCAGGACGGAAACGCTGACCTGTTTGTTTGTTGCGAATCACAGCCGAATCGGTTGTACCGAAGTCGCGGCGATGGCACTTTTGAAGATGTCGCTGCGGCGGCTGGATTGTTGAACGGTAAGAACCTTTACTGCAAAGGCGCTGCCTGGCTCGACTACGACAATGACAATGCGCCTGATTTATTTCTCAACAATCTTCTGGGGACAGCACAGCTGTTTCGAAATAATGGTCATGGTGATTTTACAGATGTGACTCAACCGCTGGGAATTGATGGGCCACAATCAGGATTCGCATGCTGGGCCTGGGACTATGACAACAACGGCTGGCTGGATGTTTTTGCAACATCCTATGAACGCAGCGTTTCGAAGACTGTTGCCGGAATGCTGCAGAAATCTGACGGCCCCGCCACATGTCGATTGTGGAAAAACACGAAAGGACAGTTCACAGATTGCGCGGCCGAAGCCGGACTCGGGGCGGTCTACGAGACAATGGGCTGCAATTTTGGAGATCTCGACAACGACGGCTGGCTGGATTTTTATCTTGGAACAGGTGACCCGGAGATAGCAACGCTGATTCCAAACCGTATGTTCCGCAGTGACAAGGGGAAACGATTTGTTGAAATCACGGGCTCTGCGGGAACCGGCCACCTCCAAAAAGGGCACTCAGTGTCGTTCGGTGACTGGGACCGGAACGGTGATCAGGATTTGTTCGTCCAAATGGGGGGTGCAGTCAATGGTGATAAGTATCACAACATCCTCTTCCAGAATCCCGGACATGATGCCCATCAAGTCACCGTCCGACTTGTCGGACGCGCCGAGAACCGCGCGGCTCTGGGTGCGCGTCTCAAAGTCCTCGTCGATGGTCCGGAACCCCGACAAATCTGTCGGATGATTTCATCGGGGAGCAGTTTTGGGGCGAACACACTGGAGGAATCGGTTGGACTGGGCTCGGCGACCGGGATTCGGAGTCTTGAAGTCCACTGGCCAGCGACGAACACCACACAAGTGCTGCAAGAGGTTCCGGTCGATTGCCTGATCACGGTTGTGGAAGGGATAAATGATTTTCACGTGATTCCAATGACACCAATTCAACGGGCCGCGCAGTGATGGACGTACGAATTTAAGCTCAGACGACATCGCTTCTCCCTCGAGAGATCGTGCGGCTTTAAAGATTTGAATCAGCAGAAAGTTGTGTGGGTAGGGTGGGACCAGCGAACA
Source organism: Planctomycetales bacterium (assembly GCA_038214195.1). Lineage (GTDB taxonomy): Bacteria > Planctomycetota > Planctomycetia > Planctomycetales > Planctomycetaceae > SXXK01. The sequence continues at coordinate 10,640 of JBBQSE010000031.1, read as the reverse complement.
ACGCGAGCGCCCGCCCACCCAACGCCGTTAAGGATTTTTTGTAACCCGAATGCGTAAGCGAGGGAATACAGATCTTGACATCGCCTCGCTGACTCTTCGGGCTAAAAAAAAACTGACGAAACCCACAAAGCACAACTTCAAAAAGCGTCAGCGAGGGAACGCGTTTGGCACTATCCCTCGCTTACACTTCGGGTTACAAAAACGCTCGGTTTGCGCCAGACTTGGCGCTGTCCCGTTAGGATGGCTCGATAAATAACTGTCCAACAGGAAGTGAGCGGGAAGGCGATCATTGATTGATCGAGCGATCCTTAGCTGCCTCGCTGGCGTCCTTCATGCGATCAATGATTGCCTGCTCAGCGTCGGCGACATCGGCCAGCCCAATTTTTCCAGCCAATTGGACCATTGCAGCTCGAAAACCGACATCATGCGGACGCAATTCGACAGCCTTGCAAGCGGCTTCATAGGCCTCAGTGGTGCGATTCAGTTGATTCAGGATCTGAGCCCGTTGCATCTGCACCACGCCATCGTCAGGGTAAAGTTGCAATACTCGATCGACGTAGCGCAGCGATTCTGCCGGTTGCGATCTTCGCTGGCTGTTCAGCAGCAGGCCTCGCAGGACACTTTCGTTTTGTGGGTTTAGTCTCAAAGCCCTGGTCAGCAACGATTGAGCCGCAGTGCTGTCGCCCATCAATTCATGGCAGGCTGCAAGCTTGTCGAGCAGAGTGACGTCAGTGCAATCGTCACCAACCAATGGAGTGAGTATCAGGATTGCCGAGGAGGCCGTTGTCGGGGAGTTTGTGCGTTCCGACTTTTGAGCCAGCAGCAGTCCTCGCGCCCGGCGCTGTTCCGACTCGGAGATTGGAAACAGGGACAGGTCCATGAAGGACATCTGGCCGATAGCACTGTGTGCTTCTCCCGACTGCCGGACCCGAATGATCCGGTGATCCGTCTGTGCAGTGTGCGGAACGTCGATAGCACTCAACGGCGGCATGTGACAGTCGATGCACGAGTCACTGGGGACCTGCTGAAGGCGTTCCGCTCGTTCCAGCGAACATGCCGAATCAGTTTGTTCATGACAGGCCAAACACCTGCCGCGATAGAAATCGACGCGATCTTCCGGTGATGGAGAGCGATGCGGATCATGGCACGTCGTGCAGGTCATGCGGTGATCGGATTCGGTGAAGCAGCGACTGACATGCATTTGTTCCACCTGACTGACTGCTTCGGTGGTTTCATCTGAGCGAATACCGGAACCGCTGACAAAGGTGGCCCAGACATCGGACAGTCGTTCACCCGGTCTGAAATCGAATTCACTGCGACCGGGTTGAATGATCCGCTCTTCACCGTGTAGATGGCACTGGTAACAAACGCTCAACTGTTCCGCAAAATCGAGCGACGCGGGATTGGTAATCGGGTCAGGGCCGTCCGGCGGAACTTCGGCGCTGCGAAAGTCCACATGATCTTTCCCTGGACCATGGCAGCGTTCGCAACCAATTGAGAATTCCGCAAACGCCGGCGAACCGAAATGATTGGGCTGTCCAGGGATGTTGTTCGTTCGCCCGACATGACATGTGACGCAACCATCGGAAACCTGACGGGTGAATCCAGGGTGCTGTTCAGGGAGATAACCTGGCGAAAGATCCCAGACGCCGCGAGTCGAATACCAGGTGGCTACACCCTGTGTCAATACGCCGCCACGGTCTGTCAGAAACGACCAGCCGCGCTGCCCCGACCCGACAGCATACTGAACCGGAACTGTATCCCGATAAACCACCTCGCCAGACTGGTCAACAAACTCTTCAGTCTGTGAGAGTCCCTTGTCATCTCTTAAAATCAGATACCGGCAGGGACCGGGTGGGTCGAAAGATTCGACTGCGTTTTCCCGGACAAGCGGCAGATCCTTAGCGAGAAACACAGAATGTGACATCGGATGCGTGTCGTAGCTCTGAGAGATGTCAGCGTGGCACACAGCACACGCCTTTCGACCGACGAATTTTTCCGCATCGTTGTGTTTCTGCCAGACAGGTTTGGGAGAATCGCGTTGCACCATCGTCTTTGTGACTGATGCCGCTGCCGACGAATTGGCCGGGGTTGCTGCATCCTGCTGACAGCCCGCTCCCCAGATCGTCATTCCGCAGAATGCGAGGTAGAGCATGAATCGGAATGTTGAGCGTCGAGACATGTGTTGATTTAAAGGGGTCAGACCCTCTGCTGACGGTGATCACTGGTAAAAACCCGGACAATTTGGCTTCGGCAGCCGGTATGAAAGGGACTGACCCCTTTAAACCAACCCAAGCGATTCTGCGTTCAGGCCCGGATGGGCCGACACAGCCTTTGCCGGGGCCGTGAGGCCCCGGAATTGCCCTCAAGAGAGCCAAAGGCCCGGAGGGCCGACACGGAAAAAAAAATGCACTAAGACGATGCAGACTGTGTCGGCCTTTCAGGCCTTTGGTTCATGAGGGTGCGACCCACCGGTGGCTCACGCCACCGGCAGAGGCTGTGTCGGCCCGCTGGGCCTGAATCGCATCCCGATTTATTGAGTTTCCTGTATTATTCCAAGTGAAAATCCTTAACGGCGTTGCCCCTCACCCTATCCCTCTCCCTCTCCCCCCGCAGAAAAATCGTGAAGTTGGAAAATTGATCGCGGGGGAGAGGGACAATCGCATGGCCCTTTTTCAACTCATTTCTGACCACATACAAGTATGAACTGTGGCAATGCAGCATCGCATCGCGGCTAAATCGCGATTCATTCTACGCGCACTGCGGATTCAATGCACTGTTTCCGACTCTTTCACGCGCAGTATCTGATCCACGGCCACTGACTGCAATTTCTGAATGATTCCGGACGGCCAGTGGATCTCGACGTCCACGGGCTCTGACTGCAGCCCGAGGCCAAACACTAGTGCTGGCTGGTGTGACGCCGCAAAACTGGAACCGCCAACCAGCTGCGCCACCTGAATCTGCTCTTTGTGGCGGACTGTCACTTTGCAGCCAATGCCTGCGCGGTTGCTTTTTGTCCCGGTGAAACGCAGTTGCAGCCAGTGGCCTCGGTTCGATTCATTCATCAGCAAAGCGGCCGGTTTGTTTTGATGCACGATGACCGCGTCCAGATCTCCGTCGTTATCCACATCGGCTGTGGCAATGCCGCGACCCACGTATTTGTTGGCAAAGTAGGGGCCAGCGGTGCTGGAGACATCCTGCCATTTGGAGCCGTCAAACGACAGCAGTTGCGGATTCTGTTCGTATCCATCGAAATCTGCGTTGCGTTCGTCAATATGTCCGTTAGCCACAAGGCAGTCCATAAAGCCATCGGAGTTGAAATCCTGCATGACAATTCCGAAGCCGAGTTTCGGAAAGGAGAGCTTTCGTATACTGGTCGCCGACGAAACATCCTGCATCCCAAACTCACCCTGATTCTGATACAGCGTATTGGATTCACCGGTAAAGTGACTCAGCAGGATGTCCGGCAGTCCGTTGCCGTCGTAGTCGGCCACGGCGACACCCATGCTGGCCTGTGCATCGCCAGCTCCATTCAGGGCAACACCACGTCCAAGGGCTTCATCCGCAAATCCGCCGTTCGGCTGAGCGACAAACAGGAAATTGGCAGTTGTATCGTTGGCAACGTAAATGTCAGGACGTCCGTCGTCCGTAAAATCCGCCACCGCGACTCCCAACGCTTTGTTGCCCGGTCCCTTCAGCCCCCATTGGTCGGTGACGCGCTCGAATGATCCGTCGCCTGAGTTGCGATAGCATTCATCGGGCCAGTGCGGCAGTTGACGAGGGTGACACAACGCCGGAAGTCCATCCTTCAGGCATTCCAGCGGATGCTGCGGGTCGTACTGAAGATAATTGCAAACGTACAGATCCAGAAATCCGTCCTGATCCAGATCCGCCCATGCGGCACTGCTGCTCCAGCGCGGATCAATTGGTGGAATCGCGGACGTCCAATCAACGAACGTGCCATCGCCGGCGTTTCGATAGAACTTATTTTGACCGACGTTGCACACAAAGATGTCGTCGAATCCGTCTTCGTCAAAATCACCGACGGCGACGCCCTGACCGTAACCAAGATCGCCGGTTCCAGCCGAGGACGCCACATTGTGAAAGGTACCGTCCGTGGCCTGTCGGAACAGCAAGTCAGGTGGACGATCGATGGAATTCGATGTGTCCGGGATGCCGCCCTGTGTAAAGTAGACATCTGGCAACTCATCGTGATTGAAGTCAAGCCATCCGGCACCACCTCCGATCGATTCGACCATCAGCAGGTTTCCGCGAGCACCGTTTTGGTAGGTGAAGTCGAGCCCCCGATCGGACGCGGCATTGACGAAGTGCAAATCCTGTGGGGCAAATCCACGATCGACGGAATTGGTCGATGGAGGAACCGGCACCGGAGCATTGTGGGATGGCTGCTGGGCCGGGGCCGTGTCTTTGGCAAGGGTGATGGGATCTGTGTTTGGCACCGCAGTTGGAGCGGGTATTGTCCCAGAAACGTTTTCTGACGAACATCCGCCGATCAGCAACACGATCGAAAGGCAAAGAAGCCAACCGAATCCAACTTCAAAATGTGTGCTGGTGTTTTCGGGTTGCCGGGCATAACCCCGAGGGGCCGACAGCATATAGCTGTGGGCGTCAGTCCACGGAAAGAAAATTAAATGATTCCGTAGCCCAAGCAGGGGCAGCAGCAGCAGCAGCGATTTTTGCATATTTCTGTCGCCCCTGTCGGACAACGCTGTGAAGGATTTATTGTAGCCAAATTCGTGCAGAATTGCGACGTGTACGGTAGCCCGCTCAAACTGCCCCAGTCGCGGAGCGACATCCGACGGTAGCCGTGGGTTTCAACCCACGGAACGTGGCAAGGAACGACGGAAAAGTCGCGGAGCGACGAATGATCTTATGCCCGCGCCAGCACAAATCGTCAATCGTCGCTCCGCGACTCAGGATCCAGGATCGGAACATTTCCGTGGGTTGAAACCCACGGCTACCATCATGCGGTCGCTCTGCGACCAATCGCAGAATGCTTCGCCCCCCCGGCGACATGCTCGCATTGAACCCAATAAAAACTCCCCCGTAAGAACACTTACGGGGGAGCAGCGATTTCACAGAGACTGATTTAAATCAAATCAGCGATCAAAACTCACCAACTGGCATATTGTCGTTTCGTACGGCAATCTTGTAGCGAATCCCATGATCAATGTTTTCAGTGAGAAATTTCACAGAACCGTCACAGAGCAGAATCTGTACGCCACCTGTGTGGAAGCTGCTTGGAGATTCGCAACGACCATCGTTCACGCCCTGCTGGTATTTGCGGTCGTTGATTGGATTACGCATAGTATGTACAGCTGCCAAAGGGCTCACCCACGCTGTCCAAGTGCTTGCATTGAAATTGAAAACAGCGCCGTTTCCGCCTTGGAAGTGCATGTTCTCAAAGACGGCAACCGTGTTCGAAGTGCCGTCCACAATATCACGAATTCCCCAAGAACCGCTGTAGCGAAATGCACCATTGACTTTGATCTGCTCGCCGGCAGATTCCTGAGCGACCCACGGAGTGCCCGGATCTGGACCTCTGGTTCCAAAGTTTGGAAGCGCGTTGTTCACTAATGTATCAGGAACAGTTCCGTTGTCTTTCCAACCACCCCAGATATGCCCTAGGTTGCCAACGTAGTCGAGTCCACCAGCATCGCTCTGGCCGTTGCCACGGTCTTGGATACCACCATTGGCCTGTCCCGTGCGGATGCTTGGCTGTGTGTTCGAAGGACACAACAGTGCTGTGAGCACAGTCTTACGCAACTTAAGATTATTTGCACCGAGGGCGTTGTGGTTCCGGTCGGGAGTACCCGCTCCCGCAGCGGCAAACTCTGATGGTGTTTTCAAAAATGACTGATACAGACCAGCCTGCTCAAGATAGGGCAGGGAAGCATAGATCCAAGACATTTCACAGAGATCGACGTTCCGGTTCGGGTAGACATTAGTTGTGCCGTGGTTGTGGGGGAACATGTTGTAGACGTCGTGATAGTTGTGCATTGCCAATCCCAACTGCTTGAGATTGTTTTTGCACTGTGTACGGCGAGCGGCCTCGCGGGCTTGCTGAACTGCTGGAAGCAACAAGGCGATGAGGATCGCGATGATTGCAATGACGACAAGAAGTTCAATCAGCGTGAACCCCTTCTTCACTAACGATGGCTTGGACATACATGCTCCTAGAAATGAGAAAATAAAACAACACCCCGTAGAACGGAAATCGCCCAACGTAGCATCCATACTTTAATTCATTGCATCGCCGCTTGCCAACGGAAAGAACCAGAAAACCTAAAATCGCTGGGAGGATTTTCCCAAAACGATGAGCCTTAGGTTGTCATTTGGAATGAATGACCAGATTCAATGTGGAGAAAATGCGTTGAGTCGGAACGCTGCGGCCTCGGCGACGTCGGTAGCCCCAGTGGCAAAAGCGTAGTCGCATATCCTCTTTAAGAGTTGCGATGATCCTTCACTGGCATCTGATAAACCCATACATTCTTTTCGCAGGTCTTTCCCAATAATGGAAATTCTGGCTGCCGATTCGGCTTCTTCAAGTCGGGCCTGTCGGCGAAGTACGATGGCCAACTCATGCCACGCGTGCCAGTCCAGTGGCATGAGACTGATTGAGCGGCGATAGGCATCCTCCGCTTCCTGAGGGTGCTGCGTTTGCATGAGGTGCCAGCCACGGTACCGCAGTAAAAGGCTGTCGTGGACATCTGCTTCTGGAATTCTGGCCAGTAATTGTCCAACCTGTTCGATGTCTTCATCCAAAATAGCAGTTTCAATCTTGTAATTGAGCAACGCCTGATTTTGGGGATATCTTTTCAACAGTAAATCCAACTCCTCCTCGCCTGCCTTCTGCTGGAATTCTGTTTCTGGGGACGTTGTTTCGAGCTTTTTGAGCGTGTCGACCAGTTGGACGGCTCTCGCAACGGAAAACATTTCAGATTCCGGTTCGGCCGTCAGCCATCGGGTGTTGAGTTGAACGCCGTTCGTGAAGCTTAGGTGGTCGGCGATCATCAGATAGACATAGGCTTCCGGTGGCTCACAGTGATATTTGAACGCATCTTGAATTTCGTCAATCATCTTTTCCCGCTGCAGTGTCATGGCATACAGAGAGATCAGTTGTTTCCGAACAATCTCGGCCCCTGGAGCAAGTTGCCGCAGGCTTGCCAGCGTTTCGATTCCTTGTGACGGTTGACGAGCTTCATGCAACTGCAGGTCGGAGGCGTAAAGCAACGCATCGCGGGACTTTGGATCTCGCTTTGGCACATTCAGCAGGCAGTCAACACACTCTTCCAGCCGTCCCTGCTTCTGAAATGCTTCCGCCAGATTGAGCCAGCCGTCTGCCGAATCGGGATCAAGACCCACCCATTCCGATGCGGTCTCTTCGAGACTTTCCCAGTCTTCCTGATCCGCAAACTCAGTACAACTGGTACTGAGACTATTGAGGTGCGAGATTCGATTTCTAGCCAGCCAGCCCCGGCCAAACATCGCCCCGCCAACTGCCGCGGCCAGCAATATCGCCGAAATCACCAAGACCCTGCGTTTCCAATTCCCAATCATGGAAGTTTTTCGATTGCGTGTTCACTGGCTGGAAAACGGGTGATCAGTGGTTTCTAATCGCAAATCGCAGTGTATGTGCTGCGGAATGACATCGTATCAATCCAGGCAACAATTTTTTTGAAATTCAGATTGTAAGGAACTCTTTCATGAAACTGTTTTCACTGTCAATTTTGCTGATCTCATCTGCTTTATTCGGTCTGGCTGGCTGCGGTGGTCCAACCGAAGGAAATATTAATGAGAAGGAACCCCCTGGAAAGGCAACGCCAGCGGGAGCTGAAGAGACGACCCAACGATACGGCACTGGCGAAGCACCCACTCCCTAACATCAGCAATTGAATTTGTAAACCACGCAACCGTGACCGTCTTTAGCGAGACGATTCCGGTTGCGTTTTTTTGTGCTCGATGCCACAGTCGGCATGGGTGATCAATTCGTTGTACACGACACAACTACTCCCACCGTTTCAAACGGAAATGGTTGAGTTTTGTGAACAGGCGATGTTCACCGATTGCGTCGATTGCTGGGGCTTTTCACAACACGCATCGATTCAGGGGTTATGTTTCCGGAGAGTCGAAACAGGCAGGTCCGGAGAAACTCGAGATGACGATCACCCAGGAAATTCGCAATGTCCCCTCTTCAGGAGGACAGGCTCGAATCAGCAGTCGCCCGGATGGCCTGACGGCGAAAGCAAGTCCAGCAGGACGTGAACTGACGGCGATCGGAATTCTAACCGCGTTTCGCCGACGCTGGGTGCCAGCTCTGATGCTGGGGATTCCCGCCGCACTGCTGGCCACTGCGATTGTGTGGGAACTGGTCCCGGCCAAATACGAATCGTCGGCGATTCTGAAGATTCAGCAGTACGAACAGTACATTGCCTTTGGTGACGCCAAGCAGCGAAGTTCAGAGTTCCTGACCTATCGTGATACCCAAAAAGGTTTCATTAAAAGCCGGGCGGTTTTAACATCGGCAATGCGGGATTCAAGGGTCGCGGAATGTCGCACAATTGCGTCGATCGAGCATCCGGTCGAATGGCTGATGAAAGAACTGACGGTCGATGAACAGATCAGTCCGGAATTTCTGAAGATTACGCTTCAGGGGGAATATCCGGAAGACCTGGCTTTGATCGTCAACGCGGTGAAAGATTCGTATCTGAATGAAGTGGTCTACAACGAACGCAACCAGCGGATCGGCAGTCTGCGAAAAGCGGAAGAATCCCATCGCGAAGTGGATAAGCGCGTTCGTGCCGCGCAATTGAACATCGAACGGCTTGCTACCCACCTGGGGAGCGTTGATCCCAAAATGCTGATCATCGAACAGGGACGCATTCAACAGAAGATCGCCGATCTGGAAAAAGAACTGCGTGACCTGGACGGCCAGGTCAGAAATGAAGAAGCGCTGCAGGCGCAGGGGCTTTCGGGCGGCCTGACCGGACTTGATCCGAATCTGCTCAACGTACGCGGTGGATTACGCGGTGGTTCCTCACCAGCACCCGGCGGTACCCTGGATTTTACGCAGCAATGGATTTTGATTCGTCAGCGAATCACGCAGTTCGAATCCAACACACGCAACCCCAACCATCCGGATCTGATCGCGCTCCGTGAGCAGGAAAAACAGCTGAGCCGAATGCTGAATGGTGGAGTCGCGGCTGGTTCATCTCCCACAAGTCCTGCGGTCCCGTATTCACGCATGGCCCATCTCAGCAAACTGCGTGAAGGTGTTCTCACGGAGATTTCTGCACAGGAAAAGCAGTTCAATGAAAAGAACCTGGCGATGATCGATCTGGAACGCGAACAGCGTGAAATCGATCCTGATGTCAAGTTGCGTGAGTCACTCGCACAGCAGATCCGAGAACAGGAAGTTGAACTCAACGCCCCCGATCGAATCTCGCCCGTGCAGGATGCCAACGTGCCGGAAGAACGTCAGATCAAGAAGAAGACGCAATTGTCCTCGATGGCCGGGCTCGCAGTACTGGGAAGTATCGTGTGTGGATTCACGCTGTTTGAGTGGTTTTCGTACCGTATCGGAGCGGCCACCGATATCTCCAGCGAAGTTGGTCTGCGGTTGATCGGAGCGATTCCGTCACCGGATCGCGGCGGACTGCTGGGCCTGGGCATCTTCGCGGGCAAGGTTGATTACGAGGAATGGAATCGCGCTGTCACAGAATCCATGGACGTCGTGCGAACATTCCTCATGCGTCATATTGATCCGTCACGTCCGGCTTCCATCTTGGTTGCGGGCGCATCGGCGAATGAAGGCAAGACGACGGTTTCCTGCCAGCTGGCCGCCAGTCTCGCCCGAACCGGCAAACGCGTCGCGCTTGTCGATTGCGACCTGCGGCGTCCGTCGGCCCATCAGTTGGTCGGCTGTCAGCAGGGACCCGGCATTAGTGAACTGCTGCGAGGTGAATCGACCATCGATGACATCAGGCAGCAGACTCAGGCTCCGGGACTGACATTCATTGGAGCGGGGAACGTCGATCAGCGAGTGCTGCAACTGCTGTCCATTGATGGCGGTCGCAATCTGATCCAGCAATTGAAATCGCGTTTTGACTTCGTGATTATTGACACATCGCCGCTGCTGTTTGTCGCGGAGCCCTCGATGCTGGCTCAAAACGCCGACATTGTGCTGCTGGCGACTCGCAAGGATTACAGCCGCGTGCAGTACGTTGCTCAGGCGCGTGATTCGTTGCGCAGTCTGCAAATACCGTTGCTGGGCGCAATCATGGTGGGATCAGATTCGGATTTCCAGCGCCAGACCTATGGATACCAGCAGGAAGTTGTGCGGATGACAAATCAATAGTTGGACTGCGCTGAATTCAAAAGAATGCCGCCATGAATTGGACAGCGGCAGTTTTGGCGAAAACCGAGAGTTGTTGCAGCCCGAAGCGTCAGTTTTGAATTTGCGCAAACTGTCCTGATATTAACCCGAAGCGCCAGCGTGGCAAACAAGTTACGTCTGCCCGTCCGCGTGGAGTGTTTGCCTCGCTGGCGCGTCGGGTTACTATTTTTTGGGGTGGTTTCGTTTGCGGTGTCGACCGTTAGTCAAAAATTCGCAACTTCAA
>JBBQSE010000030.1:0-34341 GCA_038214195.1 Planctomycetales bacterium | reverse complement strand
ACAACGGCGGCATCACGCACAACGGCGGCATCACGCACAACGGCGGCATCACGCACAACGGCGGCATCACGCACAACGGCGGCGTCACGCACAACGGCGGCATCACGCACAACGGCGGCATCACGCACAACGGCGGCATCATGCACAACGGCGGCATCACGCACAACGGCGGCGTCTTTCACAGTGGAGTGAACGCGAATCGTGCCCCAGTCGCAACTCAACATGCTGCGAACGGAGCCCATTGGGGCAATGGCACTGGGATTCAAATGTCGCATGGCAACGTGAACCTCGGATATCGGGGAAGCAACGTCGGCAACGGGGGAGTGCATCATGCGAACACAGGCAACCTGGGAGTGCATCATGCGAATGTTGGCAGCCATCAATTCACAGGCAATAACTTTCACCTCAACCACCATCAAGTGAATCTTGGCGGCAATCATTACCAGCCGTCTTACTATCAGCACAACCGATATCACGGCTACTGGAATGGCAACCATGGATACAACGGCGTGGGCGGCTACCGCCACACCGGATATCGTGGCGGTTATGGTATCGGTCCGTACTTTGCAAATTATGGAAATGGCTACGGCTGGGGACTCGGCTATGGAAACAGAAGCGGTTACGGCTATCGACGGTATGGCTACGGCTATTCCGGTTACTATCCATTCGGTTGGGGACTTGGCGGCTGGGGACTTGGTTCACTCTACTACTCCAGCGGCTACCTTGGATATTCGAACCCCTATTACAACGGCTACGGCGCAACGTGCTACAACTACGCGCAGCCGATTCCCGTCGCTTACAACACGTCGGTCACCGTCGGTCAGAGTTTTCCGTCAACTGTGGTTCAGGGGACACCTTCGACAGTCGTTCAGAGTTCTTCGAATTCAGCCGAATTGGTGATGAATAACGCGGTCGCGGCGTTTCAGCAAAATAATTTTGACGCCGCCCTGGATACGATCGACCAGGGAATTACGCAGTATCCCACCGATGCCGTACTTCACGAATTCCGCGCGTTGGTGTTGTTTGCAAAAGCCGATTATCAGCAGGCTGCCGCCACGATTCATTCGGTTCTTGCCGTTGGACCAGGCTGGGACTGGACGACGCTCAGCAGCATGTATCCGAATGTCACTGTGTACACAGCTCAACTCCGAGCGCTGGAGGCGTTCGTAAAGTCACATCCGGACGACGCTGCTGGTCATTTTCTGCTTTCGTATCACTACTTAAGCTGCGGCCACACTGAAGCTGCCGCGCGACATTTCAAAATGACCGCGATGCTCATGCCCAGCGACAAAGTTGCTGCCGACATTCTGCGGATGATCGAGGCTCCTGATGCCGCTGCGACCGATCCGGCGAATCCTCCGGCCCTGCCACCGCTGCCAACCGAAGGAGCTGCGAATCCGGACACGCAGACCTTTAAACCGGAAGTCCCGCCAGTCGATCCCAAGACTCTGCTCGGAACATGGAAGGCCTCTCGTCCGGACGGATCGTCATTCGTACTCGCTCTCACAGAGGAAGCAAACTTCACATGGAGCTTTGCCCACAAGGATCAGCCTCCACAGGTATTCGGAGGGACTTACAAAGTCGATGGCAACGTGCTTGCGCTGGAACGAAAAGATGGCGGCGCGCTCATTGCCGAGATCACGCCTGGCGACCCTGGAAGATTCAACTTCCGTATGCTCGGTGCAGATGAATTCGACAAAGGTCTGGACTTTGCAAAATAACAGGGCGTTTCTGGTCGTGACTGAGTCATGCGACAATGACTCAGAGCCCATCCTGCAGACGGTAGATTCATTTCTGCCGTTTGCCATTTTGACTCACATAGATTGATCCATTTGTGCTTTCCCTGTCGAAGTCCCCAGAACCGAAAGCCAATCCCATGAAGTCCTCGCATCCCTGGTCACTGTTTATCTTTGCCATCGCTCTGTTCTGCGGAACTGCAGCGGTCCACGGTCAAATCATCAGACTTGACAACCCGTATCGAAGCTACAACATCAGTGGCATCAACTACGGTTCACAACAATGGGAGCGGAACCACCGGAAGCAGCAACTCAGCGGACAGCAGTCGAGCACACGGCAGCTGTCATGGACCCCACAACGCAGTCGCGTTAGAATCCGCCGCCGGTAATCACGCAGGTCACAGTATGCCCGGCAGTTCAAACCCTCCTGTCAAGTGAGAGCCAGGCACTTGTCGCAACTGAAGCGTTTCGGAAAATTCGGTCCCGGCATGCTGGTGGCAGCGGCCTTTATCGGCCCTGGAACCGTCACGACAGCCAGCAAGGCAGGTGCGGAATATGGGTTTGCATTATCGTGGGCGGTGTTTTTTTCTGTTGTGGCGACAGTCGTGCTGCAGGAAATGGCGGCACGCCTGGGTCTCGTCACGCGGCAGGGGCTCGGTGAGGCCGTTCGATCCAGCTCACATCGACAGGTCGTCCGAATCATCGCGGGACTGACGGTCGCAGTCGCGATTGGCTTTGGAAACGCGGCCTACCAAACAGGAAATATCGTCGGTGCGGCGATGGGACTGACGCTAATCGTCGGTGGTTCATTGCAGCTTTGGGCGCTGGCCATCGGTCTGGTCGCTGGCGGATTATTGTTCAGCGGCCGATATCGACTCATGGAGGTCGCTCTAATTGGGTTGGTCCTCGTCATGAGTTCGACGTTTCTCATGACGGCAGTGCTCGCACGCCCGGACATTGGATCGCTGGTTCGCGGCACTCTGATTCCCAGCCTGCCCCAGGATTCGTTGCTGACCGTCATCGGTTTAATTGGCACAACGGTCGTCCCCTACAATTTGTTCCTCCATGCAAGTTCCGTCTGCAAAAAATGGCCCGATTCCATTCCGGCAAACGTTGCCTTGCGTGAGTCGCGAATCGACACCACGACGGCGGTGACGCTGGGAGGAATTGTCACGCTGGCAATTGTTTCCACGGCCGCCACCACGTTTTTTGGAAAAGGTGCCCTGAGCAGTGCCGCCGAGATGGCGGCGCAACTTGAACCGCTGCTGGGAGGCCCTGCTGCTAAGTTCTTCTTTGCCACCGGACTCCTTGCCGCCGGATTGACCAGCGCCATTACAGCCCCCATGGCCGCCGCGTTCGCCGTCTGCGGTGCCATGGGATGGAAGTCCCAGCTGGATTCGTGGCCTTTCCGATCGGTCTGGCTGACGGTGCTGGCAGTGGGTACTGGCCTGGCCGCGTCCGGACTGAAGAGTCCTCAGGTAACGATCCTGATTGCACAGGCCGCGAACGGACTGCTGCTCCCCGTGATTACAGTCTTCCTTCTGATCGCAGTCAATCGCCGCGACCTGATGGGACAGTACAGAAACGGCTACCTCGCCAATTTCGCCGGAGGTCTGGTCCTGTTGGCCACGTTGCTGCTTGGTGGTACGGCGATTGTAAAAATGTTTCTTTCGTGATTCAGAGCCACAAATGACTGTCGGTCGGGAATCAATCAGTGGCTGAGGCAGTGAGGAAGTATACGCAATCGGAAATTCGCGGAGCCTTGATGCTCATTGTGATGTTTCGTTCTTGATGACGCCGACGGAAAATCGTCCACTGTAGCTGGACTCGCCAGGTCATCCAGTGGTCGATATGATTTCCTGAAGGTGGGCGACGGTGCGTGTCAGCATGACGCGAATCGCTCCGTCGGATTTCCCCAGCTGTTCAGCGATCTCTTTCGTTGGCAAGCCTTCGACAAAACGCAGGCGCAGAACCTCGCGCTGCTCATCGCCCAGTTCTGCCAGAGCCTGCTGCAACTGGAATTCCTTCTGGTCGCGGGAAAACGCCTGGCTGGGAGACGTGATGCTGGCGACCAGCAAATCGATGAATCCAAATCCATCGGTTCCCTGAGCCGGAGCATTCATCGAAACTTCCCGGGCCGTGCTGCGTTTCTGCGCACCGACGTGATGGCGATGTGAATCGATGATTCGCTGTTCGGCGATCTGACAGAGCAGTCGAAACGGATCACGGCCTTCAACCTGAAATTGCTCAAGCGACGCCAGCGCGGAAGCAACCACTTCCTGCAGAATATCTTCCGGTTCAATCCGTGTTCGGAGTGCAGGACCAAGGTTCCGATCAACGTAGGCCAGCAGTTGATTCCGATGCAATTCAAAAAATGCACTCAGATCTTCAGCGGTGGCAATACGGGATTCAGGATCAGCGTTCGACATCCAAACCTCCAGTCTCTGGCCCGCTTCAGTCTGTGAGGCATTCACGCCGCCAACATCAACCTGATTTGTTGAGCCCCTCCCGCGCCAGTATAGTAGTTGGTCTGACCTGCGCCACGGGACACGGGCAATTTTGCCGACGACTGATGGAACTCCCTGAGCGCAGGATTTTAGGGAAGCCTCTGCCGCAGTGAATTCTCCTTCGCCACTGACCGACGACGACTGGGCTCGGCTAACGCAGTCGCTGGAAGCTCTTACCGAAGCGTGGGAGACATCGCCCTATCCGCCATCGATCGCTGAATTCATCGCGAACGCGGATACTAACATGGCCAGAGAGCTGATTCCGGAACTGGTCAAGCTCGATCTTGAGCAACGCTGGCAACGCGGTCTGCGAAAGCTGCTGGAAGATTATCTGGACGAGATCCCGGAACTGCGTCAGTTCATCTCCGTCGATCTGATCTTTGAGGAATATCACGTTCGCAGACGATCCGGCGACCGTGTCTCGCCGACGGAATATTTTCGTCGATTCCCGGCGCACGCCAATGGCCTTGACAGGCTGCTGCGAATGGACCCGGCACTGCGTTCAACATTTGCCTCGGGCAGAGCCGCTGCGACCCCGATCGAACTGGCTCCGGGGGAAACCATTGATGATTTCGACCTGCTGTTGCGACTGGGTCGCGGCGCGTTTGCGACGGTGTTTCTTGCAAGGCAGCGATCGATGCAGCGTCTGGTGGCTCTTAAGGTCTCGGCCAACACGGGCTCAGAACCACAAACTCTGGCACAGCTGGACCATGACAACATCATTCGGGTCTACGATCAGCGACTGATCCCCGAACGATCAGCCCGGCTGTTGTACATGCAGTACGCGGCGGGCGGAACTCTGAGTGACGTGATTCAGCGACTGAGTAATTCCGAGCCCGCAACACGAACCGGGTCCCTGTACCTGAAAGTCATCGATGGGATTTTGGACGATCGCGGCGAATCGCGCCCCGTGGATTCATCCATCCGCCGGCAGATTTCTGAGATGACGTGGCCGCAGCTGGTCTGTTGGATTGGAACGCAGCTTGCCCGAGCTCTGGACTATGCGCATCACGCGGGCATCCTGCATCGAGACATCAAGCCTGCGAACATCCTGATCACGTCGGAAGGTGTCCCAAAACTCGCCGACTTTAATATCAGCTTTGGTGCCAACCTCGAAGGTGCGTCGGCGGAGGCGGAACTCGGCGGCAGTCTGGCGTACATGTCGCCTGAACAGCTGGAAGCCTGCAATCCAGCGCACGCTCGCACGGCCAGTGACCTGGATGGAAAGGCCGATCTTTTCTCATTGGGGATCGTGCTGCACGAACTACTGATCGGAAGACGCCCATTCCGCGATGTTGCCGATGGAATGCACTGGGGAAATCGACTGGAGCGCATGACGACGCTCCGTCTGGCAGGGCTGCCTGACGATTTCCAGAAGGATCTTTGCGCGACCGATGACTGCGGATTCGGCGACGTGCTGGAGCGTTGTCTTGCTCCCGAGGGTCAAGACCGATACCAGTCCGGTGCCGAACTGGCAACGGCTCTTGACTTGTGCCTCCAGCCTGACGCGAGACATTTGCTGTGTGATAACACGACGCGATGGAAGGCCCTTGTACGGCGATGGCCGCAGGCCAGCATCATCCTTGCAACGCTGGTCCCGAACCTGATCACGGCGGCCTTCAATTTTCATTACAACCGCAGCGAAATCCTGGACGTCATGCCGGAGGCGGATCCGATGTTTATGCGGATTCAGTGGATCGTCAATTTGATTGCGTTTCCAACGGGAATTCTGAGCGCGATCTGGCTGATTCGACGCGTGACGGAGGCCACTCGAGTTTCCAACGCCAGAACAATCTCGGCAGAAGACATTGAGGAACTGCGCCAACGCTGCCTGAGACTGGGCAATGTGGCTGCCGCTGTTGGTCTGACACTCTGGCTGATCGCCGCGCCGGTCTATCCTCTTGCTCTGCATCTGACACGCGGCAAAGTTCCAATGTCAATCTACAGTCACTTCCTCGCCTCTTTGACATTATGCGGTCTGATTGCCGCAGCCTATCCGTTTTTTATGGTTTCGCTGATTGCATTGCGCTGCCTGTATCCGTCACTCGTTCAATGGAGCGCGATGTCTGCCACAGAACTTCCTAATCTCCGAAAGCTCAGCCAGTCCGCCTGGTTTCATCTTTTTCTCGCCGCCGCAGTCCCGATGCTTGCTGTGATGATTCTGGCATTGACGGGGCTCAACCGGCGATTTGCCCTGGTGATTCTGGCGATCTCCGGAACGGTTGGCTTTGCATTTACCACAACCGCGTTTCGCCTGGTTCAAAACGATCTGCAGGTGCTGACAAAGCTTGTCGAGAGAACGATGACGGGACGGCGGTAGTGTCCCAATTGGACATCGCCACTTTGGGTTCAATTGTAGCCCGAAGCGTCAGCGAGGGAATGAGTAAGGCACAATCCCTCGCTGACGCTTCGGGCTGCAAAATCTCTCGGTGTTCTCCAAAAGTGGCGCTGTCCAACTAAGTGCCTGCGGAAACGTCATTTTCGACCGTGAACGATCTCACGACAGGTCTCGCGACCCGTCCTGAGAAAACTTCGCTCATGGACAGCAGTCATTCAGCTTGTGGTTGAATCTGCTTCTCCAGGTTGCAGCTGATCCAGATCAATCCCGTCGAGTGGCGATGGTTTCGGCAATGCCTGATCTCCCGGAGTCCGCGCGCTGTCAGGGACAATGGTCGCTCCGCCGCCGGCACCCGGTGCAGGCACCGATGACGGTGACACGACTGGTTCGGACGTTGTGACCACGGTCGTCTGAGTCACAAGCACCGGAATGTTCGACCGTGACAGAATCTGCACATTGTTCAGTTCGTCACTTTCCAATAATTCGTCAAAGCTGTCGATGACAGCGACCAGCGTGTCGAAGTTGCACGCTGGCAGTTGAAGCTGAAACTGAACAACCGCCCCCGCATCGATCCGCTGTACGTTGCCCGTGACACTGGGCGACAAGACCTGAATTGTTCCGGTCACAGCGACAAGAGTGATACGAAAGTCGCCGACCGGAATCTCACTCTGGTTCTGCAGCGTGATCAGGAAGACGGGCCCCTGTGCGCCGTTGGAGTCTGAGAGAAGCTGGACGTGCTGGAGCTGCAGATCGCCCGGCTTCAGGGGAACCGACATTCCTGGCAGCAGGATCGCGTGACCAGCATCGTATCCTCGCACTCCACAGTTCTGTCGCATTTGGTTTTCCATCAGGCGGTCGATCACATGTCCGCAGAACGAGGACGGCACACCGAGCACCTGACTGACCTGGGCGATTGCCGATTGCTGCAGGTTACCTGGACCGGGGCTATTGTTCGGCGGCTGAGCGGCTGCCTGATCAATGGTGGCCTGCAACACTGAGCCGACCAGGATGAGGCTGAGAAAACGGATGGACTTGTGCATTGTCTTTTCCTTCACGAAATGAGGATTTTGAGATGTGGATTGAATAAGTCCTGACAAAAGAAAAGCCCGGCCTCATGATGAAGGCCGGGCTTCCGGGGTGACTGGTTCTTCATGTCAGGCTGGAAAGCCTGACGTACTTTTTGGGGTCTTGTAACGGGACTGTTCCTTAGTAGCAGCCCCAGTAGTTGCAGATCGGTGAACTGACACAAGTGTATTGACATACCGGTCGCACACAGTAGTAGCTTGGGTAGCTGTAGCACGAGCTATAGCTGTAGCAGGGGCTGTAGCAGGAGTTGTAGCAACCATAGTTGCTGTAGCAGGAATTCCAGGAGCCGTAGTTGTAGCTGCGGCAGCCATAGCCACCACCGTAGTAGCCACAACTTCGGAAGCAGGCTTCCACAGCGTCAGCGGACTTGTCACTTCCGGCATCCGCCGTCAGCTGATCAACGTCCACATCAAAATTCGTGTCCAGCACTTCGACATCGGCATCGGCGATTGAGGCCACGTCGATGGTCAGTTCCGCGTCGTCCGCCTTAACGGAGGTCAGCAGCAGGGTCAGGGGCAGCATCGCAAACAGCATTCGTTTCAACATGATCATTCTCCAAATCCGGCAGTTGTTAGTAAGGGATTCGCCAGTTGCCGGCTTCTTGCGTTTCCCGGTTTGTTGATGTCTGTCACAGCGGAGACCATCGCCGAGTGTTACACAGTTTTGGAAATAATTTTTTCGAGGCCCCAATGGCCTCGTTAAGAACGGAGCCGAAAAATAAAGGAACCACGTTCAGGAAGCATCAACCGGAGGGAGGGGGATCGACGTGACGGGGAAGGCGAAAGCCTTGCTCCTTTCGGCTTAGGATCGCTCGATGAATAGGTGTCAGATCAGCCGGAACTCGCCAGCGTCCGATTTCATAGACTTCACGCGATCAGAAATGAGGTGCCAAATGTCCTGTCATTGTCCCCTCTCCCCCCCGCAATCGATTTTCCAACTTCGCGAGTTTTCAACGGGGGGAGAGGGCTAGGGTGAGGGGGCAAAAATGGGCTGAATTTTTGTCACGAGACGCTCTTGCAATGTCAGCCCCCTCATCCGGCCTCCGGCCACCTTCTCCCCCGATCTCGGGGGAGAAGGGACATGAGCGGCATCCCCTGAGCGCCGCACAAACGGAGTAACACGATCGGCACTTTTTCGCTTTGCATGACAGAGGACAGCGCCGTGTGCTGATTCCTCTAAAAAGCAAACATTCGCGTGTGTGGAGAAATCGTCATGAAAAAGTCCTTCAGAAAGATGGTGGCTTTCGGATTACTGGTCACCGCAGCTGCTAACAGCGCAGCAGTCGCAGATGACTTGTTCTCGGAGATTCATGGCACATCGGTGTTCGTATCACAGCAGTCCGACAGCGGTGCGACCACAGCGACTGGCACCCGCATTACAAACGCGGAGGATATTGCTCGTCTTCTGCGTGAAGCAGGCCTTGAAGCCACCGCCAGCGAAGGAAATTCGGTTTCGACCACAAAGAAGATTGATTCGTGGGAATTTCCGGTGCTGGTCATCATCTCAGAGACTGAAAAGGACATCTCTGTGGTGCTGGGGCTCTCGTCGATTCAGGATGCCGCAAAAGTTCCCGCCGAAAAACTGCTGGGATTGCTCGAAGCCAATCAGAAGTACGCATCAGCTCACTTCGTGTTCAATCGCTCAAGACAAAGGACCGAAGTCGTGGGAACCCTGCGGAATGAGGCCGTCACGGGCCTGATCCTGCGGGACGAAATCAACCGCCTGGCCGTTCTGGCTCGAGATACTGCCGACGTCTGGAAACTGAATCCAGGGGCAAAACCTAAACAGTCAGCTGTGTCGGGCACTGGTTCAGTCACCGTCGCGTCGCCAGTCGCTCCTTCGACCCTTTTGACAACAGCTGCAGGCCTGGTTTCGCCTCTCAAAGGTCGCTGGACGGCTGTCAAATCGAATACCGAAGCGTTTGCAGTCGAGTTCACAGCTGAAGGGACATTCGTGCTGGTTTATGTCAATCAGGGCAAGCAGATACGTTCGTCCGGGACATTTTTGATCGCCTCGGAAACACTGACTTTTAGTGGTGAAAAGGAGTTCAAGCTCTCCGGAAGCCTGAAAACGGTCTCCGATGCCGAGTTTCAGTTTCGGCCCTCTTCCACTGCGGGAAATACCGATCCGCTCATCTTCAAACGAGCCAGGTGATTCGGAGGGGGTCGGGAGTCTTTTTCGGACGGAAGTCCTGGGAATTTGACGACATGTTGCTCCGAAAAAAACTCCCGACCCCTTTGCCGCACAAATCCGAGTCAGTCGAAGTAACGCTTTGCATGGAAACTCGCTTTGAGTGAAAACCGACGTCCTGACCGTCAAATTTCTGACAGCTTTTTCGAACTATTAGGTGCCATCATGAAAACCAGCCTCCTCAAAACATCACAAGAGATTTTCCTGTTCATCGCGGTCACCGCGATTTGCTTTGGCCGCAGCGAATTCGCCAGGGCGGATGTTGAAACGTATCAAAAGACGCTGGTGTCAACGACCTGGGTACTCGCCAAGACCAACGGCGAAACATCCAGCGGTGCCGGCGTTTTGGTCGATTCAGAAAAGAAGCTGATGATCACCAACGCCCACGTCGTCGGCGAAGCGCGAGCGGCCGTCATTTTCTTTCCGGACATCAAGGACGGAACTCCGAAAGTCGAACGGTCTCACTACCTTGAAAATGTCAAAAAACTGGGGATTCGTGGCCGCGTTCTTGCTGTCGATCGCAAACGTGATCTGGCTCTTGTGGAACTGGACCGGATCCCCGAAGGAGTCACGGCGATCCCTCTTGCCGCGGAAAGCATTGGTCCTGGAGAAGACGTTCAGTCAATTGGCAACCCCGGCACAACCGATGCCTTATGGGTTTTTTCGTCCGGCACCGTTCGCTCCGTTTACCAAAAGTCCTTCAGCACCGGCGGCGGCGAACATGACTTCAAAGTGGTGGAAACGCAGGCTCCCATCAACTCTGGCGACAGTGGTGGCCCGGTGGTCAACCGTTCGGGCGAGCTGGTTGCGATTTCCCAGGCGATCTCACCCAAGGCCCGACTCGTCAGCTACAGCGTTGACATTTCTGAAGTGAAGGCTTTTCTGGCCGGCCCATGGAAGCCCGCTCCGATTCCAGTCTCCGATCTCCTTGAAAAAGCGGATTTGACCTTCAAGGCCCACGAAACAGGACATCTGGAGGTCAGCTTCGAGCAGAAGGACAAGAGCAGCCAGTCCGTTTTTATCAGCAAGGATACCGAGTATTTTGAGCGAGCCGACGTGCGGCGGGTCTGGTCGCTGGCCGCCACACTCAAGGAATCACCGAGTGTTGAGGTCATGGTCAGTCTGCTGCAGCAGAACGCTCACACCAAGATCGGTGGATGGACGGTGGAAAAGACGGCCCAGGGAGAATTTCTGGTGATCTACTGTGCCAAACTGGATGCGACCGCCGCTCCCGAGGCAGTCAAGAGCACAATGGAGTACGTCGCACAGCTCACAAGCTTGTCAAAAAAAGCTCTGACTCCAAAGGCGCAAGCCGAAAAAGCCTCTGAAACACTGGCCTCATGGCTCGGCAAGTAAAACGGCGATTGTGACTGAGGGTTTGCGACTTGCATACTGCGATTGTCCCCTCTCCCCCGGCTCACAATCAACCAACTTCAACCGTCATCCTCCGGGGGAGAGGGCTAGGGTGAGGGGGCGAAACATTGTCGTCCTGCTTCACAATTCCTGTACAACCCAAGCCCCCTATCCGGCCTGCCGCCACCTTCTCCCCCGATTTCGGGGGAGAAGGGACTCAGATCAAACTTCCCAGATTTTCACGTAACACATTTCAATCCATTCCGCTGCGGTTATTAGTCCGGAAGCAAATTGCTCCGGGAAAAAACTCTCAACACTCTGATGAATGCAAGGAACCCAGCCATGAAACGATTCACAAAAGTACTCTTGACGACCGTTGTCTTCAGCGTCTCAGCAAGCTCCGCGATGGTTGCTGACGCAGGCTGCCATGGACGATCAGGCGGATATTCGAGCGGCCACAGTTACGGAAGCACTTCCTACTCTGGCGTTTCTTCCTACCCGTCACAATCTTACAACTCGTACAACTATTCTCCGCCAGTTTACGTTTCGCCACCGCAGCAGCAGGTCGTCTATCCTCAGCCCGTGGTTCAGCCAGCCTATCAGCCCCAGTACCTCAGCCCATACGGTGCGGCACTCACACAGTCATCAACCATGCCAGTGAATGGTTTCCCAGTGGGACCGACTGGATTCCCACAGTCACAGCAGCAACAGTTCGGGCAGCAGCAGCCACAGATGACTCAGCCACAGATGGCTCAGCCGCAACAACAGTTCGCTCAGCAGCAGACGACTCAGCAACAGCAGCCGCAACTGCAACCGCAGATCGGCACACAGCCACAAGCTCAGCCGCAGGTTGCATCAGGAAATTCGGCTGAACTTTCAGCACTGCAGGCTCTGGGGGCATTTGCACCGCCACAAACGGAAGTGCAACAGACTCAGCAGACCGTAGCCAACACGCAACCAAATGCTCAGCCGATCATCGGCACATGGACAGCACGTCTGAGCAATGGAGCCATCGTTCAGCTCAATCTGCAGGCCGACGGCAACTTTAACTGGACAGCAACCAACGCTTCCGGCAGCACATCAGCTTTTCAGGGACAGTACCAGATAAACAACGGATCACTCATTCTGAATCGCAGCAGTGACAATCAGCGATTGACCGGAAGTACGGCGATGAACGGCAACGACGCATTCAGCTTCCGGCTGTCAGACAGCAATGCTGCAAGCCTGGAATTTCAACGCAGCTAAACCAAGTCCGCTCCGAACACTGAGAGCTTGCGGGCCGTCGCTGAATTCAGCGACAAAAACAAGAAGGGACCAGTGGCTTGTCAGCCGCTGGTCCCTTTCTGCAATCGATAACTCCGCTACTCAAATGATTTTGGCTGAAGGCGCGGCTTAAATCGTGGCACGTTAGCCCGGACGCGAATTCCAGGCTAAACTCGGGCAGATTGGTGACTGGCATTTCAAGCGGATCGAGTTTGAACAATTTCTGAAGGCGCTCGAGCGTCGGAGCAATCAAGGTACACAGCATTGATGTTCGAGACTGTGTGATTTCGACAACTCGAACAAAACCGGAACTGAAAACGCTGCTCCATGCTTCAACCATCTTCACCATTCCAAAGCAACTTCGCCCACCTTGCGAAACACGACGAGCAATTACTTCGCCTTGGACTGTTGGCCGAACGCTACTTTCCAGAAGACCCCAAATACCTCGCTACTGAAACTTCGGCAACTGGCCGAGTTGCTGGCCCAGCAGGTTGCCGCTCGAATCGGCATCTATACGTCGGCAGAAGAGCCGCAGTATGAACTCATCCGGCGGCTTCAGGATCAGGGCATTGTCTCGCGGGAGATCTTTCAGCTCTTTGATCAGGTTCGGCGGGACGGCAAGTAAGCCAACCACAAGCTCGCTGGAGATCACCGAACGGCCCTTGTCGCATTGAAAATGACATGGCAGCTTGCCGTTTGGTTTCACCGCACGTTCAAAGACGCTGGTTTCAAATCCGGCGCATTCATTTCGCCGAAGCCACCGCAGGACGAAACAGAAGAGCTGCGAAATGAACTCGCTCGTCTCAACGACGAACTGAGGCAGTTTCAGTCTGTTCACCGCGATGCAGTGCAGCACTTGATGCGACCGAAGCAAGGCTGCGTGAAGCGAAGGATGAACAGTCATTCTGGGAGCAAATGGCTCAGGAAGTCGAGAACGCCAAAGCCGAATTGACACGGCAGCTCACCGTTGTGCAGGCTGCAGAACGTGACGGAGATGAAACCCGTCGTTGTTGATCCGAAGATCAGTTTTACGCAACTCACTCAAGAACTTGTCACCGTCGTTGGCGATGACGAACGTGCTCTCGTTCGAGACCAACTCGTTGCCAAACTGCAGCGAAAGAAACATTATCTCAGCGACTCGGACAAGGCTGAGTTCGAAACTGTCACCGGCATGAACCCGGACAAATTCATCCTGAAGCTGCGGACAATGCAACTTCCAGAAATCCCAGCGTGGATTGAAAAGCTACCCGATGTCGGCCAAATACTGGATCGGAAGGTGTCCAGCGGCCCCGCACCCATCTTTGTTTCCGAGCATGAAGACAGGTTTCCTGGGACGGAAAGAGGTTACGGTACTGCAAAAGCTCCGGGAGATTACCTCAAGGAATTCACCGACTTCATCAAGAGTCACGCAGACGACATTCCGGCGTTGGCCTCCCGTGCCTGGACCAGTCCACAAAAGCAGTGGCTACAAAAGATTGCCGCTCAGACAAAAGCCAACGTCATCGTTGACCGAGCCGCTATTGATGACCCGGATCAATTGTTCGCCAGCGAAGGCGGCGGATTCAATCGACTGGCTCGCATCTTCGGTGGAGAACTCCAGCAAGTCCTCGATACCTTCAACGAATCCATCTGGCAAACGGCGGCGTGATGGGTATTTCACAATTCATTTTTAACTGCGACTGGTCGCAGGGCGACAGGTGATCACGCAGCGACTGCCGACCGACGACAGCAATGCCGCTTTTACCTGCGATTGGTCGCAGAGCGACCGCATGATGGTAGCCGTGGGTTTCAACCCACGGAAATGTTCCGACCGTGGAACCCGAGTCGCGGAGCGACGATTGACGAATTGTGCTGGCGCGGGCATGAATGCCATTCGTCGCTCCGCGACTCTTCTGTCGTCATCTTCCAGGTTCCGTGGGTTGAAACCCACGGCTACCCTCGGATGTCGCTCCGCGACAGGGGCCGTTGGGGCCGGACACGAAGTTTCACAGAATTTCACTACAATGCCGCCACTCCAAACCATTCCCCGAACCACAAGCCACCAATGACCACCGTCACACACGACATCGTCGCCAAACTTTGGAACCTCTGTAATGTCCTCAAAGACGACGGCGTCACCTATCATCAATACGTCACCGAACTCACGTATTTGTTGTTCCTCAAAATGGCCAAAGAGACCGGCATGGAAAAGGACATTCCGGCGGGGTACCGCTGGGATGTCCTGGAAGCCAAAGCCGCACCGGATCGACTCGAAGCGTACAAGTTGACGCTTATTCATCTCGGCAGTCATGGTTCAAAACTGGTCAAAGAGATCTTTGCGAACGCCAGTTCGTTCATACGAAAACCCGCCACACTGTCCACACTGGTCTCCGAGATCGACAAGCTCGACTGGTACAGTGCCAAACAGGAAGAACTCGGCGATCTGTACGAAGGACTGCAGAAGAAATATCGTCGCAACACGTTTTACGGCATGGAACACGTGCAGGACACGCATCGACTGGCGTTGATGAACCTGATGCTGCATGGAATCGAATCTGACCCGGACGCAGGCGGGATTCGCTATGGCGATACGCTCAGCCCGGGCTGTTGTAAATTACGAATTGCGGTAGCTTTTTGATCACACGGGAATTGTTGCGCAAGGTTTTGCTTGGCAAAAATATTGTTAGGTGAGTTTTGTTCCGGAAGTGGTTCGCACCGTTTGACCCGACTCGGAGAGGAGGCTTTCTCCCGGCCGCACTTTGTGCAGCCGTCCTCCTCTCCGAGTCGGGTCAAACGAAATCTGAAGAGCTACCGTCGCCGAACCAAATCGATTGCATGAATTTGCGAAACAAATTCATGCAAAAATAGACTTCGTTTTTCTGTCCAAATTCTGCGTCAAGGCCAACTTTCCAACAGCCCAGTGTCAGCCCACCGAGACCGTCTCCCCTGCGTTCCTCCCACTACCAAACAAGACAAAACTCGGAGGGCTCACGCCGCTCCGCTCGTCGTGAAACGGAAGTCATTGCCCCAAAGGCACGCGAAAACAACACAAGCAGCCAAACCCACCAAAGCAACGAACCCCGCAAAACTCAATGTTTTGCGGGGTTCTGCGGATAGCTTCGTTCCCCTGCGGGAACAAACGATGGGCGCTGAGGGGCTCGAACCCCCGACCCCCTCGGTGTAAACGAGGTGCTCTAACCAACTGAGCTAAGCGCCCGGGTCTGGTGACTGGACAGCGGAAAGTATCGGCGGTTCGGGGGTTTGTTTCAAGTGTGTTCGCTGCGTCTGTGCCGCCGCAGAGAAAACTGCGGGCATAGGGACGGGAAATTCGGCATTCGGAGCCCCACAACCTCCGGAAAAGTTCCGAATCCGCCCGACGCAAGGGCTTTCCCCAGATACGCAGTTTTATTAGACTTCGCAAACTGTGGCAGCTTACCGAGCCTTCGTGGCGTGCCATGAGTACGATGATGGACCGACGTCGAAAACCGCTCGGCGTTGCGTTGGCATTGACGTATTATAACGGGAAACAAGGAATGTCGCTGGCCGACGGAACTGTGGAGTCCGGCGACTGTGGCAGGATATGCACTCGGCTGCTTTGATTGTCGGAAGGGACTCTGATCGATGGCGTTTGAGCCGCAACGATTTATTCATGCCGCCAACATTCGGCTCGATGTACCTGTCAGCGTCCAGACCACGGAAACGCTGACGGACGAGTTACGATTTGCGTTTGAAGATGCGACGCTGCATGCCTTTGAAGAAGTCATCGAGGCCTGCGTGCGGCACGATGTGGATTTTCTGCTGCTGTCCGGCAACGTGTTTGTCGAGGCGGATCGAAGTCTGCGTGCCCGCCTGGCGCTGCTCAAGGGCGTCCGGCGACTTAGCGAGCACGAGATTCAGGTCTTCGTTTTGCCCGGTGATTCCGATCCGCCGGAAGCGTGGCGCGCGATTCCCGATCTGCCGGACAATGTCGTCGTCTGCTACAGCTCCAACCCTGAACCGGAGGAGTTGTACGTCAAAGAGCATCTGGCAACCACAGTATCATCATCCATGTGGTTTGGCGAAGCCGATGATTTTGGAATTCGGGTACTCGCCAAAGGCAGCAACGGAATTGAGCCGTTTCGCATCGGCGTCGTCAGCAAAGCCAAGTACGAAGAAGCGAGAAAGATGGCTGCGATGGCGGCATCGGCATCGGCTTCCGATGAAACCATTGCCGCATCGCTGCGACATGTCGCTTCCGGTGAACAGGTGAGCGGGCCGGATTCATCCGACGACGAGGACGATGATGAATCGACTCGGGTCTGGAGATCGATCGACGCCGAGGATGGTCAGCGACCACGGAAACCACAGGAAAACGGTCGTCGCGCGATCAAGCGTTCGCTGGAGACTCTGGAGGCCGGACCTGCGGATGCCCATCCATCGGTGGATCCCGGTTTCATTCGTTATGTCGATGAAATGTTGAAGGAAGGCCAGCTGAATTTTCTGGCGCTCACCGGCGAGCTGGCCCGCACAACTCTGTGGCGTGATGACGGTGTTGTTCACTGTCCGGGGACAACGCAGCCGCGAAGTCAGATGGAAGCTTCCGGCGGAGCCTGTTCGCTGGTCGAGGTTTCGGCAGCGGGCGAAATCCGGATCTCATCGGTGGATTCCAGCTGCGTGGACTGGAAGCAGATTGAAGTCAACGTCGCGCCGCACACCAATTTGTCATCGATGCTGCAGCACATGAAGACAATGCTGCTGGGACTCAAGCCATCTGCGGCGGATCGCATTTGGTCGGTTCAGTGGATTCTGCGCGGTGCGTTGCCGGTGTTGCAGGAACTGGCTCGCAATGATTTGGACGTGGCGGCGGCCGTGGAACTCGACGAACTCAAACACAGCGGACGGACAATTCGCCTGCTGCATGATATCCGCCCTCTGCCCAATGCCTGGCCGATGGGCGACGCTGCGACATCGCTGGCAGAACAGTATCAGCACACCACCGGTCGTCCCCGCGTCATCTCAGACGAAGCTCTGCAGTCGCTGATCGATTCCAGCAAGGATCTGACAACCGGCTGGAAGCAGCGTCTGATATCGCTGTTGCCTTCAATCGATCCGGAGCAGATTCTGGCAAAAATGCGGACCGACGGGGCGGCGTGGTTCGAGCCGGATTTTGGTCTCGCATCGGATGCAGATTCATTCGATGACCAGGCGGCGGATGACGAGATCACAGACGACGAAGATTCGGAGCAGGATGTGGCGGAATCCGTCCTGCGTTCCCGCGAACTGAATGACACGGACGATGATGACGATGACACTACGGATGAAGAGGACTCCGATGATTGAACTCAGCCAGAGACTGAACGCTGAAGCGTCAAGCGTCGTGCATTCCGAAGAGATGTATCAGAGGAATTCGGCATGAGGCTGACGGAAATTGATATCGACCGCTTTCGGATCTGGCGCAATCTTTTGCTGCGTCTGGACCCGAAGGGGTTGAACGTAATCTATGGGCCGAACGAGGCCGGTAAAACGACGCTCATGCGTTTTATCCGATCGACGCTGTATGGTTACGAACCATTGGCGACGGAACCGGCATGGCATCGACCGGACGCCGAACAGCCATGGCGTGGCGCAGTGCGGTGCGAACATGGCGGGCGGACATGGCGAATTCATCGTCGCGCAGAACTCAACGGGCGCGGTCGTCTGCGCATCTCGGGCGGCCAGGAAGGTATCGACAAAGACATTGCGCTCAGCAACATTCTGTCGGAGACCAGCGAAGACGTGTACGCCGATATCTTTGCGGTCGGCGTCCGCGAACTGAATCAACTCGCAACACTGGGCACGAATCAGGTCGCTGAATACATCTACGGTCTGTCACTTGGCCCGCAGGGACGTCAGATTCTGGATGCGCTGGCCGACGTCAAAGAGCGTCGATCGACAATGTTTGGCGACGATCATCGCAGCGGAAAAATCCCGCAGCTGTTTGACAAATATGCCACATTGTCAGTAAGTCGCCGCAGTTCCGGCCTGGCACGCGACAAACACGCAAGGCTTACTCGGCGGCGTCAGGAACTGCTCCAGGAGATTGACGAGCTTCAGCACCGCGAATCCACCGTCAGCAACGAACTTCGCGGACTCAGGTTTCTCCAGAATTGCCACAAGCCGTGGAAACGCAGCAAGGATTTGCAGGAAGAACTGTCACGTTTACCAGTCGTGCTCACGAATGCCACTGAGGCGCTCAAACAGCTGGCGTCCGCTGAAAAGGATCTTCAGGATGCCTTAAACCGCCGCGACAAACTGAGTGAACAGGCGACGCAGTTGAAATCGCAGGCTGCTCGTCTGCAGATCGACCCGTTGTTTGACAAGGAACAGTACGCCATTCAAAGCCTTGTCGATCAGAGCGACTGGCTGCGTCAGATCGAAGAGCAGATTCGCAATGCGGAAGATCGATCGTCCGAACTGCGGCGCGAGCTGAATCATCAGATGGCTCAGCTGGGCGATGGCTGGTCGGTGGAACGATTGAATTCGATTGACACCTCGCCGGCTGCCCATCATCGACTGCTTGCGGCGGCGCGCCATTATCAGGACACACTGCAGCGGCGTGGTAAGTTGCGGCGATTGCTGCGAAGCATGACGAAACGCAGCCAAAAGGAATTGGTTGAACTCAACGCTCAGCTCGACGCCGTTGGACTGCCAGTTTCTGAGGCCATCGAGGTTGAAGAAAATCGACTGAAAGAATTGGAAAACCTCGGGCGACTGCGGCTCCAGGAAGAGCAACTGGCTCTGAAGATTCAGACTGTCCGGCGGGTGATCGAACGCGTGGACACCGACGAATCGATTCCGGAATGGATTGACAAGACGATCACCACCATCGGCTGGATCGGGGCGGCATTGTGTTTGTTCGGGATCGCGACATTTTCACTGGGCGGTGAACCACGGCGAGCGCTCGGTGGTGCTCTGGCGGCGGCAGCTTTTGGCTTCGCGGGGATCATGTGGTGGGGCGTTCGCAACGGACTGCGGAATCATTTCGACGCCACGACGGGCATCAAACTGGACGACATCGCGGACGAAGCGCGCCAGGCGGACCGACAGCTGCGGCTGCTTCAGGAACGTATTCAGCGAATGTCGCTGGTCGATCGATTTTCCGGACGGCATGAAAACGCCGAGAACTGGAAATCTTCGACCGCTGAGATGGTTGATCGGATTGGCGATTGCTCCGCGCGGATCGCTGATCTTGAGGTGTTGCAGCGGAAACAAACCCGCGCCGCATCGCGCCGGATGCGACTTCAGGCGCTGCGTGATCGGTACCAGACTGCTCAGCAGAACGTCGGCGTTCAGCGGCAGGAATGGTGCCGGGTGCTGACGTCGCTGGGGATGGATGAGACGGTGCGCGTCGAGCAGGCATTTGACTGGTGGCGGCGCATTCAGGAAGTCCGCGAGATGTTGACGCAGTGGCGCAACTCGGCTCCTGAAGTCGAAGGTTTGCGACGCATGTTTGAGGCCATGCGAGTTCGTGTCGAGCAGTTGGGTAATCGACTGAACAGCGCGAAGAAAATGAATTTCACCCGACCCCTGGAAGTCCTCACCGCGTGGCAGCAGGAATTACGGACTCACGAACGCGATCGAACAGAAAAGAATCGGTTGCTCACCGACAGCGAAGGTCGGCAGCGGGACGCCAGTCACGCTCAGCATCTGATGGAAGCCGCCGAATTGCGCCGCAGTGCCATCCTGGCGCGATCGGGTGTCTCGTCCCGCGAGGAACTGATCAAGCAACAGGAGGCCGAAACTCGTCGCGTCCAGCTGGCGTCGCAACTGAAGAAGTCGAATGACGAACTGATGGAAGCGTCGTTGGCCGAATCGGAACTGGCGATTGTCGAGGACGATCTGCTTCGGTTTGATCCGCTGAGGGCTCGCGAGACGATTCAGTTGCGTACGGCGGAGCTGGCGGAAGTCGAACAGCAACTGAACAAGAACCACGAAGAACTGGGCAGCCTGAAACAGGAAATCCGGCTGCTGGAATTCAGCCGCGAGTCTCATGCGGAGTTCTTTCAGAAGGCCCGCGTGGCATCGGAAATCTACCGCGCGTCAGAAGACTGGTTCGCGCTGCAGATCGAACAAGACGCCGTGATTCAGATCCGCCGTCGCTTCGAACAGGAAAACATCTCAGGCACACTCGTGACGGCATCGGACTATATGCACCGCATGACATCCGGCCGCTACCATCGCATCTGGGCACCACTGGGCGAAGACTTCCTGTGCATTGATGATGAATATGGACAGACGTTTCGAGTGGAACAGCTGAGCGGCGGAACGCGCGAGCAATTGTTCCTTGCCATTCGCTTTGCGCTCGTGCGGGAATTTGCGAAACGCGGTGTGGAATTGCCGCTCGTGATGGACGACCTGTTTGTGAACTTTGATCAGGAACGTACCGACGCGGCTGCCGATTGCCTGCTGGAAGTTGCCCGCGAGGGGCAGCAGGTTCTGTTCTTCACCTGTCACGAACACATCGCCCAGCTGTTCCAGGCGAAACAAATTGAACCGTTGTGGCTGCCGGGACATAAGGTCGCGTATGACGCCATGAAACCGGAATCGGAAACGGCACACTCCGGCAACGATCACCAGATCAGTGGCGCTGGAGTGGTGTCTGATTCTGATGATTTGCTGGACGACACATTTGACCAGCAGAAGAACAGCGATTCAGTTGCGTGATGCTGTCCAGTTAACGCGTTAAACCAAGCCGATGGTGACTTAACTGTTCGCTGCCGGTTTCGGTGATCAGATAGTTGTGTTCGAATCGCATGCCGCCCTGGCCTTCGATGTAGCAACCCGGTTCCAGGGTGATGACGTCGCCAGCGATCAGGACGTCGTCACTTTCAGAAACCAGCACCGGCGGTTCGGGATGCTCCAGACCAAGCCCATGCCCCGCATGATGCGCCAGCGGTCCGAAGCCTCGGGACTCTAAAACAGTCGAAGCTGCTTTCCAGAGTTCTCGGCAAGCCACACCAGCCTTTAGCATCGACGCCGCTGCGCTGAGCGCATCGCGACAGGCTTCGAACTGCGCCACGATCTTTTCCGACGGAGTGCCGACAGAAATCGTGTTGGTGAAGTCACTGCGGTAACCGTGGATAATGACGCTGTAATCGACAATGAAAAGGTCGCCCTCTTGCAGACGGTACTGTGTCGGCAGGCCGCCCGCTTTATGCAGCGCCGCGTTTGTCGCTCGAAAGTCGCCGTAGACAATGCAGGGAACGCCCGCCGCTTCCTGCGCTGCGCGCTGAACTTCGAGATAGACCTCGAACTCCGAAACGCCGGGTTTGATGACATCGAAGGCCCGTCGATGACCAGCTTCGCAAGCTCGCATGCAGGTGTTCAGCAGCTCCACTTCGTCAGCGTGTTTTGCACGTCGCAGTGATCGGATCAGTGTTCCCAGAGTCGTCGGCTGCTCGTCAGACTCATCGTCATCCGCGAACTGCCATGCCGCATGCTCGGCGACCATCGCGGCCGTCATTTCGGAGACGCCTTCCGGTTCTATCAACCCCGTCTCGCGTTTCCAGATGTGTTCGATTTCTGACAGAGCGAGGCAGAGTGCATCGTCTCGATTGGTGACCGATTTCTTGTGGTTGTACCAGGGAATGATGACTTCCTGATCAACGAAGTACGGCACCGTCGCCGATCGCTTTGCAAAGTTGTCCGCCAGCAGAATCGCCTGTCCTTCCCGCGTCAGCAGCACGAGGGCTTTTTGATCGGCCGAGAAACTGATGGGATTGATGCGGAAATTGCTGAAATACTGGACATGCCGCTGATCGCCAATCAGGACCCAGGTAATCTCGGCGGGCAGTTTCTGCCAAAGTCGGGCCTGACGTTCGCGGCATCCAGCATGAGTGAGCATATGATCAGTTTCCTTGTGGATAAGAATTGTGCCAGGTCTTGTTCCGAGGCTCCTGACTCGGAACACACTGCCCCGGAGGCTCCTGCCTCCATCATCCCCAAATCCGGGGGAAGTATAACGAGCGAGCGCTGGCAAACGAGACTCGCAGGGCAATCGTTTTCGCGATGAAATAAAGGGTCGGGAGTCTTTTCCGGAGAGTTGCTTGTTGAAAAACGCTGACGTTTCCGTCCGAAAAAGACTCCCGACCCTCTGCACACGCCAATATGGGACAGTCCAACTACAATGTTCCAGCCTGTCGAAATCACCTCAAACACGGGCAAACGTGACGAACGGCTTGTCAGCGAGCCTGGGGACCGATATGATCCGCGTTTCGATTTTTCCGGCCCTTTGTGCGCGCTGAGCTGACCACCTGAGCGTTCGCGCGCCGATTATTGATGCAAACCATTGAACTGCAATGGCTTGTGTTGTTTTTCTGCAGGGGCTGAATCGGAATCCCGAGTAGTCTCTGACGCCCTTTGTCCGTAACAAGCGCCCGTTCGTCGTGTTTGAAACCATTTCACAAAGTCTGGGTAAGGCCTTTTCGGCTTTCCGGGGAACCGGAAAGATCACCGAAGGAAACATCCGCGACGGCATGCAGCAGGTGCGGACCGCACTGCTGGAAGCCGACGTCGCGTACGATGTCGTTACCGATTTTGTGAAGAACGTAACGGCGGAAGCAATCGGCGAAAAAGTCCTGAAATCGCTGCGTCCCGAAGAACAAATCGTTGGGATTGTGCATCAGCACCTGATCGATTTGATGGGCCCCGTCGATCACTCACTGGCGATCAAGCGAGACGGCGTCAGCATTATAATGATGTGCGGTCTGCAGGGATCGGGGAAAACGACCACCTGCGGCAAGCTGGCACGACGACTGAAAGAAGCAGGTCATTCACCGTTTCTGGTTGCGGCGGACTTGCAGCGACCGGCGGCGATCGAGCAGTTGAAAGTCATTGGCGGACAGGTCGGCTGTCCGGTCTATGCCGAAGATCCAAAGACCAGCAACCCGGTTCAGGTCTGTCGCAACGGCGTCAAAGAAGCCAAACGGGTCGGCGCGAAAGTCGTGATTCTCGACACGGCTGGTCGATTGCACGTTGACGCGGCTTTGATGAAAGAGCTGCAGCAGATCGATAACAGCGTTTCGCCGGATCAGGCGCTTCTGGTTTGCGACGCGATGACCGGTCAGGACGCCGTCAACAGCGCGAAGGCGTTTAACGAAGCGCTTGAGTTGGACGGAGTGATCCTCACAAAGCTGGACGGTGACACACGCGGTGGGGCCGCGTTGAGCGTCAAAGCCGTGACCGGCGTGCCGATCAAGTTCATTGGTGTGGGCGAGCAGCTTGACCGACTGGAGGATTTTCATCCGGACCGCATGGCCGGTCGAATTCTGGGCATGGGCGACATCGTGTCGCTGTTTGAGAAAGCTCAGAAGGAATTCGATGAAGAGGACATGCTGCGTCAACAGGAAAAGATGCAGCAGGGGAAATTCACCCTGGATGATTTCCGCAAGCAAATGCGGCAAATCAAAAAGCTGGGGTCAATGCGTGAGATCATGAAAATGATCCCCGGCATGGGAGCCGTGGTTGATCAAATGGGAGATCTCAATCCCGAAGATGACTTGCTGCGGATTGAAGGCATCATCAACTCGATGACTGCCAAAGAGCGTGAAAATCCGGATATCATCGATCGCGGCCGACGCCACCGTATCGCGAAAGGCAGCGGGGTCCAGGCAGCAGACGTGAATAAACTGCTGAAGGACTTTTCCGCCATGGGAAAGATGATGCAGGGCATGGCCAACATGGGCCTCCGCGACCGCATGAAAGCCGTGAAGGGACTGGCCGATGGCGGCTTAATGAATCCCGGCGCGGAACTGATGGAAAAGAAGATGCGAAGTCAGCGTGGTCCACTGGATTCAGAGGCCGCTCGCGACAAAAAGAGGAAGCAAAAGAAAGAAGCTCAAAAGCAGAAGAAGCGCAATCGAAAAAAATAGGTCACTGGGTTATCCGTTTTTGTCAGTTCAGGAGTAGCAATGGCAGTTCGAATTCGAATGAAGAAGATGGGACGCAAGCACCGTGCGTTCTTCCGTATCTGCGTGATGGACTCACGAGTTCAGCGCGATGGCAAGGCGATCGAAGAAGTTGGTTTCTACGATCCGATGGTTCAGGACAAATCCGCTCGCGTCAAGTTGAACCTTGAGCGCGTCGATTACTGGATGTCGGTGGGCGCGCAGCCCAGCGAAAAAGTCAATGCTCTGATCCGCAAGGTGAAGATGAACAAGTTCGGCAAGGCACAGGCACCTCCTCCGCTGACCGCTCCAAAGGTCAAAGAAGAAGCTCCTGCCGCTGAAGCTGCTGAGCCAACCGAAACCGTAGAAGCCACGGCGGCCGAATAGAGTGATGCGGTTTGATATCCTGACCCTGTTTCCGGAGATGTTCGAGAGTTATCTCGGGCAGGGACACCTGAAACTGGCGATCGAACGCGGTCTCGTGGATATCAAAAGGCATAATTTTCGGGAGTTCGCTCCCGGCAATCGCAGGCAGGTAGACGACAAGCCATTTGGTGGTGGTCCGGGAATGTTGCTGATGTGTCAGCCGGTGTTCGACTGTGTCGAATCCGTGCAGACTCAGGAAAATGCTCCTGGTCGATTATTGATGATGACCCCTCAGGGTCGAAAACTGGATCAGGGATTGGTTGAAGAACTGGCTCAGGAGCCCCGGCTACTGCTGCTTTGTGGACGATACGAAGGTTTTGATGACCGGATTCGTCAGGGACTGCAGCCGCTGGAAGTTTCCGTCGGTGACTTTATCTGCAATGGCGGAGAAGTCCCGGCCATGCTGATTATCGACACAGTCATCCGGCTGATACCGGGTGTGCTGGGTGACGAAACCAGCAGTCGATATGATTCGTTCAGTAACTCCGGTTTGCTGGAACATCCGCAGTTCACGAGACCTCGTGAATTTCGGGGAATGACAGTGCCTGATGTACTGATCAGTGGTGATCACAAGAAGATAGAAGAGTGGCAGCGGGAACAAAGCCTGCAGAGAACAGCGGAACGCCGCCGGGATCTGCTCGATACTTCCGATGTTGCTGAAACAGATTCATAAAAGGAACCCAGTCATGCGTAACAAATTATTGGACGCCGTCGAGAAGTCCAGCCTCCGTGAGCAGCCACTGCAATGTGCCGTTGGCGATACTGTCGATGTTCACTGCCGAATTCTGGAAGGCACCAAAGAGCGCATCCAGATTTTCAGTGGCGTCGTCATCGCAAAAAGTGGTGACGGAACACGTGAGATGTTCACTGTCCGTCGTATCGTGCAGGGTGAGGGTGTGGAGCGCAAGTTCCCGTTCAATTCACCAAAGATCTCCCACATCGAAGTCAAACGCCACGCCCGTGTCCGCCGTGCGAAGCTGTTCTATCTGCGTGAACGAACAGGCAAGGCGACTCGCCTGAAAGAACGCCGAGCCAAACCATGGGAAGTCCAAGTCAGCGATGCCGGTAAATGAGCCGCCTGAGTTTACTGAACTCAGAATTATTCTTTGAGCGGCGCGATCTGATGCATTTCCGGCGAGCGGGGGACGTCAGTCCTCTGATTAGTCGAGCGGCAGAAAATGAATTATCGCCAGAAGCCCGGCTTCTTGAAGAAGCCGGGCTTCTTTTTGGGGATGTCACCCTCTGTCGATCGCCTGAGACGGCGCCAACCGGAGACTGACGTCTCCGGCTCGCCAGCCGCATTTTTCACCGCGTGACGTATTCATTTATGTCGCGGGCAACTTCCGTAGCACGTCTTGAAGCGCATCACGGAACACAGCGGCGCTGGGGAATCTGGCTGACGGATTACGTGCCAGCGATCGCTCAATGATCTCCACCAGCAGCGGCGGCAGATCAGAACGACGGCTGAGGATTGGCACGATCGGGTCCTGCAGGATCATCAGCAGTTGTTTTGGAATCTCTCGCGGGATGTCGTAGACGTGCTTACCGGTGAGCAGATAATAGAGCGTGGCTCCGGCTGAGTACTGATCTGCAAACGGTTCCACATTGCGATAATTAGTAATCTGCTCTGGCGGCATGAACGGTGTCGATCCACCAATTTCGCCCGTCATGGTGAGGCCACTCAGTTTTGACGACTGATAGGCGCGCGACAAGCCAAAGTCGGCCAGGTACACAGTGTCTGTCTGACTCTTCAAGTCGACCAGAATGTTTGTCGGCTTGACATCACGATGGATGTAGCCACGTTCGTGCGCATAATGCAGAGCGTCCAGAAGCTGCATGACCCATTTGATGGAGAGGCTGACCGGCAACGGCTTCCGCGAAGCCTTGATCACCTGTTCCGCATTTTTCCCGGCAACGAAGTCCATCACAATAAACAGCGATCCGCCGGACTGGTTGAGTTCTCGGAATCGGACAATATTTGGGTGGTCGAGATCTTTCAAAATCTTTGCTTCGCGGAGAAATCGTGAGATGTCTTTTTCCGTTGCGGTTGAATCGGGCAGAACAACTTTGATTGCCACGCGAGGCCCGTCCACGGACGACTCGGCTTCGTAGACAACCCCCATTCCACCACGCCCAATCGTTCGCAACGTCTTGTAGCCGGGGAAATTGGGCAACGATGCAGATGCAGAGCCATTCCCCGGATTGTCGGAATCAGGATCAGCACGATCGGCAGGCAATTGTGATTCGCCGGGCTTCACTTCAGGTTTGAACCGTTCCGGAGTGACATCTTTGATGGCGAGTTTGAGATCTTCCTTGGTACGCGGCCTGTTCAGTGGGACAATCGTCGCATCGCTGACCTGTTCCGCAGGCTGTTGTTGTGTGTCGTGGGCACCGATGGAAACTCGCAGCTTGGTTTTGCCACCTCGAATGATGTCACCATGCTGCAGATCGGCAGTCTGGATCTTCTTGCCGTTGACTCGCGTCCCGTTTGTGCTGCTCAGGTCCATGACGCGGCAAAGCGGCGGATTGACTTCCACCAGAAA
The DNA here is from genome assembly GCA_038214195.1 of Planctomycetales bacterium. Lineage (GTDB taxonomy): Bacteria > Planctomycetota > Planctomycetia > Planctomycetales > Planctomycetaceae > SXXK01. The sequence continues at coordinate 7,017 of JBBQSE010000030.1, read as the reverse complement.
ATGATTCCTCGAGAAGAAGTTATCGTCCTCCGAAAGCCGAAACTGAGCCGCCTTGGCACGTCCGACGATGAACGTATCGTGCTGGTCGAACTCGAAGACTGTCCCAACCTGTGGACCTTCAATGACGGTCAGCAGCACTTTCACGACGGGTCACTCCCGCCCGATGTTGCATCCCGACTCAGCAGCCGCTCCTTGATTGGCTCCAACAGCCGATAGAACGCCTGTCGGCTGATCCCCATGTGCGACGCAGCTTCCGTTGGCGAATACCCACCCATTCGCAATTCCAGCGCAGTGACGTTTGCTTCATCCAGGCCGTGGAGAATCGTTTCAATTTCGTCAGCAAGGACAATGGCCTCCACGACAGACGGCTCTTGTGAAAATGCCGCGAGTTGAGCACGGTCGGAATCATCGAGGCTGACTTCCCGACCAATCGCACGCCCCTCGGAATTGTTCTTGCGCCAGATGCCCCTTGCTTTGCGGACCGTGATCGTCACCAGCAGCCGCCAAAGTTCGTCCGAATGATCGACCTGAAACTGTCCAGCCCTGTCTCGTGTGAAAAAAGTTCGGAAAACGGACTGCACGACATCCTCGCCATCGGTTCGCTGACGAACTCGCGACGAAAGATGCTGTTGCGCCAATCGGCAGAGTCGCTGGGAGAAATGCTCAAAGATCCGGCGCGCACTGTCTATGTCTCCTTTGCGGAGACCATTCAGCCATTCGCTGGGGCGACCATCAGACATGCAGGAAACTCGCAATTTTGCGGCACATTGCAAGCCGTCCAGGTCTTCAGCAACCAGCTTGCCACCGCAGCGTATCCTGTCACGTCAGTATTCTGCAAGTCATGCCCAGGCAAGCCGAAGAAAGCAACGGCTACCGCAACTCCTGGCGATTCCGGCCCAACGGCCCGGAAACACACGACGCACAGTCAATCCCACACATACCGTTCGTCGATTTCAATCTCATGTTTCTGACACAATTCACGAAATTCATCCTGGTAGGTTTTCTTCCGGTGATGTTTTTCCTGCTGTTCTACGTATCGCAGTACCTGGGTCAGATTTGATTGACTCACTGAAACCGCTCCATACCCCGCTTGCCACGTGAAGCCCGAAACTCCGTGAGGCGGTTTCTTCGCCCATTTCGATGTTTCCGTCTTGAGATGCTCGACGAGCTGCGCGATCGTCACCGTGCGAGCCAGGCCACAGACGACATGCACATGGTCAATCCAGCCACCAGAGAGTTTCGGAAAACACCCAGCCTGTTCCACATGATGACTCAGCATCCGAAACATTTCGTCTCGTAGTTCCGGGTTCTGAAGAAATGCCCGTCGTTCTTTGGTGCTGAAGACAATATGAAGCCAGACCTGAGACAATGACTGAGGCATCTCGACTTTCCTGTTAATTGGTTGTTATCGGTGCATCGCGCAACAGATGGATGAATTGCGATTCCGGCCCAACGGGCCATCCGTTCCAATAGCCCGGTCATCGGCCCTGGTTCCCGTGCACAAACAGAGATCAAAATGCCCGGCGGGCGGTACTGCGTTTGAAATCATCTCATTCCTCACGGTCTCGTTGGAAGCTAAACCGGACCTGCCGAACTCCATTGGCGACTGGCCGAGATAGCAGTACGTCAAGACGCTCTCCGTCGCACGTCACCTTGCTGCTGGTGATCAACGTTTCTCCGGTTGGGACGTCTGTCACAATTCTCAGCAAAGTCGCTTTAGAAATCTGGAACTGATCGCCGGTCGATTCACACTCGTAGTCCCAAGCGTCTTTCTCCGTCTCGACATGAATTGTAAACTGGCTTCCGTTGCGTCGCGTAACTTTCGCAGTTGCGGTTTGACCCGCAGGCGTGTTCGGATTCGTTACAACGTATGTACCGGTCCACGTGCTTTCGTCGTCGGGGATGGCTGACGATAACTTCGGAATGGGTGACTCCGCCAGCAGCTCACGGATGCGGATCGAACGAAACGCGATCTCGCCACCTAGAGATTGCAGCAGGATGTGTCCGCGGTTTCGGATACCGATCGTGGATACGTCTTTCTCGGCGAGTTTTTTGAGTTCGTGCCATTCACTGGAGGTCGTGTCGTACTCAAGAACCTGCGTGCCGTTCAGCCAGTGTTGAGTTAGCGGGCCACGACAGACAATTCGTGTCTGATTCCATTCCCCAAGTGGCCGTGGAATGGCCCCTAAGGGTCGCACTACTCTCCAGAGAGATGCTGTTTCCAGTTCCGGCTTCATGACGTCACGATAACCGTCGTTGTCGATGATCTGATACTCTGTTCCTGATTGAGTCGTGGACGGAAGTTCTCGATAGTAGATTCCGCTGTTTCCTTTTTCACCAATTCGCCAATCTGCCTCAAATTCGAAATCCCCGTATTCGTTGCTTGAGACTGCATACCCGTTTTCATTGTTTGCAGTCAGTAGCCCGTCGTTCACGGAAAATGGTCCAAGCGTCTGCCACTGGCTGACGTCAGCTCCGTCGAATAAAGTCGTCCACTTCGAGTGTCCTCCGTCAGGGGAATTGACCGGAGCGACTTCTACCAGCTCAATCACGAAGTGAAGTCTGGCATTCCCGGGAATTGCTGGTGCAGCGCCGCTGACTCCGAATGCAAGCTTTGGCGGCACTGACAATTGAATCATGCCGCCTGATCCGATTAGCTGCATGCCTTCGCGCCATCCCGCGATTACATCTGCCATTCTGAAATCAGCGGGTTGCCCCTTCTCGTATGAGCTGTCGAAAACTTGTCCATCTTCAAACCAACCGCGATAGTGGACTTTGATCTTGGAATTTCCCGTAGGCCTTCGCGCCGCAGAAAACCGGAGAATTCTATAAGAAAGCCCTGAGAGTGTTTCGGAGTAATTGTTGGCAGCATCATCGTCGATCGACCCTATTCCCGCAGATAAAGTTGACCGACGAGGAAAACCATCCAGTGATCCCAACGATGCGGACGCAACACTATCGCGTTTGTCAGCTCCCACGGCCACGCTGATCACGTCACCGCCCGGAGTTGTGACAGTCAGTGATGCCTGTTCCGTCTCAACAACCGTCGTCGTGCCGTCCGGGGATTTGATCTTGATAATGATCCCCAATACAAGCACCGCCAATCCGCCGAAACCTGCGGCGATCAGAGGCCAGCTTCGTGGGTACTTTCGGCGAGCAAACGTTTTCGTCTCCGGCCCAAGCTTCAAATTCAGCGACGCCAACTCCACGGCCGGTTCCGGCAGATCTTCAGCTGGTTTTCCCTTTAGCCATTCTTCCAGTGCCGTGGCCAGTTCCGCCATGCTACGGTAACGATCGACGGCTTCGACCGCGATGGCTTTCATCACGATCTGTTCCAGAGCCGAGTCAATGTCCGGTTTGTGCTGGCTGGGTTTCGTGGGTCTGTCTGTCACAAGCCGCACGAACCAAGTCGTGGGTGGTTCTTCCTGATGAACATCAAACGGCAGATGACCTGTCAGCAGTTCGTACAGGATCACACCCAGACTGTAGATATCCACTGACGGGCCAAGTTCGGTTTCCCGAGCCGACCATTGTTCTTTCGACATGTAGCAGGGTGTGCCAAGAATCTCACCAGTTTTGGTGAGTGCCTCGCCCTGCGATTCTGCCCGTTTGGCCAGCCCGAAATCCATGATCTTCGGTTCGATCGTTTTGCGATTGGGGTCCGGACGACACAACATGATGTTGCCGGGCTTCAGATCTCGATGAATCATGCCTTTCTGATGGGCCAGTTCCATCGTCTGAGCGACTCGGCGAACCTGCATGACGGCCTGTCGTGTTCCCAACAATTTGTCGGGCTTGGTGTACGTCGCCAGAGTTCTTCCGGGGATATACTCCATCGCCATCACAAATCGACCATCGATTTCGCTGACGTCGTAGACCTGGCAGATGTTGGGATGATTCAACTGAGCCGCCATTTCCGCTTCACGCCGAAATCTAGCTTTCATCGGCTCAGCTTTGGACGGTTCAAACTGCGGAATCTTCAACGCGACTTTGCGTTTAAGAATAGTGTCGTTCGCCAGATACACGGCTCCCATCCCGCCACGACCCAGTTCGCTCAGGACTTCATAACGCCCCAGCGTTGTCAGCTCTACATCCTGCCCGACCAATGACTTTGGTTCGGTCGATACCCCGGCATCACCGTTCAGCAGCGTGTCCACCTTCTGTGGAACAACTGACGGAGCGGCCACTTTTCGATCCGCTTGTTTTTTGGAGTTTTCTACCATCAGTCGCTGGTTCCCGTGAAATCCTGCCGCCTCTGTGAATTCCAGTTCCACAGTTCGACTGGAGCGTACCCTGTAATAGTGGCCATCACCGTCCGTACTGTCCGCACTATTTGTTGAATTTGGCAGATTTTGACTTGGGAGTATTTCGTCTGCCCATTTGTCCACTTCTCGCCAGGGTCAAGAGCACGGCTCATAGACGCCGGATAGCCAATGACAGTCTCGCATGTCGTGCGAGATGTGTTCAAGACGTTGTCGTCGACTGCGCCATCCAGTCTGTTGGGTGTAAGCAGAGGGTCGGGAGTCTTTTTCGGACGGAAGCCTCAGCGTTTTTACAAACCAACCCTCCGAAAAAGACTCCCGACCCTTTCCTTCTGGAACGACGGATACTGGCGGAATGTGATGGTGAGCATGCATCCCGGCCAACGCTGTTTCCACGATACAGTTGGCCCGGAAACACACGACGCAACACAACAACGACACCCAGCCAACGCAATGCGATTCCGGCGCAACGGGCCATTCGTTCCAATAGCCAGGGCCATCGGCCCTGGTTCCGTGCCCAAACAGAGATCAAAAGGCCCAATGGCCCGATCATTCGATTCCCATCAAACCACGCCATCAAACCCGAACGACCGCCTCGTCTGGGGCTCATGAATTCCGTGGGCTCCAATTCCTGGGGCGTTGACCCTGGCTATTGGAACTGCTGGGTCCAACGGCCCGAGACGCTGCGTCATTTTGGATTGGAAAGTCGAAGGGTAAAACTTCCCGAGTTGCCTCGATCATCACTCCAGACGAAATCAATTCTGAATCCCGCTGCATCAGCCGCGATCGAGCCTTTGTTGTCGCCTCCGGCAAGACCCTTGATCGCGCGCACATCCTTTGCGAGCCAGGAGAGTATCCCGTTGCGTATTTCCCCTGTGACCATGCGTTCCAGATTGCGCCCAATTTTGATGTTTCCGACAAACGACTCACCCCGTCGTTCGAGGATTGTGAGGATCTCACCGTTGTCACCAACCCATATGGATTTTGTCTTTACAGGATCGTCCGCTTCCGTCGCAAAGGCAGCCTCGTCCCATTCGCAGATGAAAGCCAATGAATGTTGTGCCGAAGTATCGGGCTGATCGCACCACTCGCCGACAGGATGTGACTTGCCATCCGAGAGCCAGAGGATGCCAAAATGTTCATTGTTCTGTTTGTTATTCGGCTGATTCTTAAACCAGTTGCCGTACGTCAGCAAAGATCCGTCGATCCACTGCCATGAACCCTCATGGGCAGCGTCGGTCATTCCGAGCCAGACGGCTTCCATGCCAGTTCGTCCAGCATTTGGAAATCCTTTATCAGCCATTTGCACGAGGAAATCGTTCTCTGCCGCTGACTCAACGATCGGAAGATGGCCTCCCATCGCTTCACATCGCTGCTTCGCCGCGGTCCATGAAAGACTCTCTGCGAAAAACTTATAGTGATGTTTCCTGAATGCCACTGCGTCAGTCGGAACTCCCGTCGTGCCGCCAGGCGAGGATTTTGCCTCCGGTACGACCGTCGATTTCAGCCGCACGGAATCGATTTCAGACGTGTTGGCTTTCGACGCCCCTGCCGTAACTGTCCATTCACAAACGTAGCCGGCTCTAAATCCTGCCGGCAATCCAAGGCCACTGACAGACGGCTGGTCCCACCATTTGCCCGACGCATCCTTGTTGATCAGCATCGCATAGTGCTCAGCACCTCCGAAGTTATTGGGCTGGCCCTGGTCCCAGTTTGTGAATGTCACGACTTCACCGTTGCTCCAGATCCACGTTCCATGATGCCTTTCATCTGTCGCACCAAGCCAGATCCCATCGACTCCTTTGTCCGTGGCCAGGTTCGTGATGAAGTTGTTCTCCTCGCGCGTCCGAATTTCGACAAGCTGCCCGCCTAAGTCCAGGCATTTTTGTCCTGCCTCGTGCCAGGTCAGTCGTTCGGAAAAAAGCTGATACCGCTTCTCCTTAAATGCCACTGCGTCTCCGGGAATTTGCTGCGGGACAAATATCGGAGAAGGGTTCGGAGGAACTAAAGTCAGCCGGTCTCCACTGAATTTATCCAATTGGTCAGTTGGCGGCGTATTCACGCTCACAACTTCACCATCCGCAGTCGTGACCGTAATCGAATCGGCTTTCGTTTCGACCTCAATCGTCTTGCCGTCCTTTGTAATCCTGAGGACAATTCCCAGCAAAAGCAACGCGACTCCTCCGAAGCCCGCTCCGATAAGCCAGGGGGGGGTCGGTTTGCGCGGACGAACGGAACTCTTCCTGACGGGAGTAATTTTCAACCCGATTGGACCAAGGTCCAGCCCCTGTTCGGTTTGACCTCCCGTTGCGGTATTCCGTTTTAGCCAGTCTTCCAGCGCTGCGGCAAGTTCCGCCATACGTGCGTAGCGATTTTCCGGTTCGACCGCGATGGCCTTCATTACTATCTGTTCCAGCGCCGGGTCAATGTCGGACTTATGGACGCTGAGTTTGTGCTGCGGTTGAGTCACCAGTTTTACGAACCAGGACGTTGCTGGTTCGTCGTCGTGGACTTCGAACGGAAGTTTGCCGGTCAGAAGTTCGTACAGGACGACGCCCAGGCTGTAGATGTCGCACTGAGGCCCCAACAGCCCGTCACGCGCGGACCATTGTTCTTTGGTAACCGTTCACGGCATCAGCCGTGGAGCAGGGAAGGAGCGGGCTGTTTGTTGAGCTTCGCTTCGATGGAGGACGTCAGAAAATCGAAGAAGTTGCGTTGTTGTTTTCGGCATGTAGCCAGAGCAGTCCACATGCGT
>JBBQSE010000029.1:0-34729 GCA_038214195.1 Planctomycetales bacterium | reverse complement strand
GAACCGGCGGCTAGCGCCTTGCCGCTCACTTTCCTGGAGAAAATCCACACGCCGTTCCGGCGATGGCGAAATCAGCATAGTCACTATCGGAGCGGCCGCCATCATGGCCATGGTCGCAACAAGAACGGCATAACGCGCCTTCGCTGAATTTCGTCTCAGCAATCGGCAAGCCCATGCGGCAAGAAACGCCACCAGTCCAATCGGCCACAGCGAATGCAGAATCGTCCAGCCAAGTTGTTCCACCCACGGCGGCATGGACTGCGATGAAATAATACCCGGCGCTATTGTCGCCGGGGCTAACGCAAGGAATACAGTCGTGATGCTCGCGATCAATATCTTCATGGCGTCTTCCCCTCGAGTTCATCCACCATCCTGCGAACTTCCGCCAGTTCTTCCGACGAAGTTTTTCCCGACGACAATGCCTGCAGGACAAGACTCAGGGCCGAACCGTCGTACACTTTCTCAATCAGATCCCCCAGCATTTTCTTCTGCGTGATTTTCTGACTTACTGCCGCTCGATACCTCTGCGGGCTGACCGATTCGTCGCGTCGGACCAGCCCCTTGTCGAGCATTACGGACAGCATCTTGACGGTCGTCGAATACGTCGTACCCTTCAGCTCAGCCAGTCCGTTATGAACTTCGCGAGCCGTCGAGCCGCCGCTTTGCCAGAGAATTCGGAGAATCTGCAACTCGACTTCAGTCGGCTGCGTGGAAACAGAACGCGCCACAGTTTGCTCCTCATGAAACATGACGAACGAATTCGCCAGATTCGAACAATGTAGCGAATTCGTTCGTCACGTCAAGAGGCAAGAGTCGCTGGTGTCGAGTTCGCGAGCACCCGTTCGCCGAAGAGAATCGCGACTACTTTGCCGCTGAATTCTTCGTTGTCATCAGCGAAACGACGATGAGTGTCAGGAATCCCAGCGGGATGGTCACAATGCCGGGCTGACTGAAGGGCACGATAGGCGACGTCTTCGTCAGATCAAGACCATAGATCTTTTCGAACGCCTCGGCGCTCAGCAGAATCCAGCCGAGAGAAGATACCATGCCCACGACGATCGCGGTGATGATGCCCTGACGTGTCACTTTGGGCCAAAACAAAATCATGATCAAAGACGGCAGATTCGCGGAAGCGGCCACACTGAACGCCCAGCCGACAAGGAAACTGACATTCATATTCTTGAACAGGATTCCCAGCACGATGGCGATGGCTCCGACGACAACTGACGACATTTTCGCGACGCGCACCTTTTCGTCGTCATTCATTTTGACGCCAAACGCGCTGCTGAGCAGATCGTGCGTGACAGCGCCGGCTGACGCCAGAATCAGGCCACTCACCGTGCCGAGCACCGTTGTAAAGGCAATCGCGGAGATGGCGGCGAAGAGCCAGGTGTTCATGCTCTTTGCCAGCAGCGGAGCCGACATATTGTCGTTGGTTAGATCAAGTGCTCCGCTGGTCATCGCTCCGAGCCCCAGATACAGCGTGAGTACATAGAAGAACCCAATGCTCGTGATTCCGACGATGGTACTGCGACGGGCGCTGCTTTCATCCTTGACCGTGTAGTACCGAATCAGAATATGCGGGAGCGACGCCGTGCCGCAGAACAGTGCCAGCATCAGAGACAGAAAGTTGATCTTGTCCTGAAACTTGTCGCTGCGAATCCCCTTAAATGTCGGGTGTTCTCCCGGACGCAGGATTTGCGAACCCGGCGTGACTTGCTGGTAGTAGACCGTGGTCTCAGTCCCGTCCGGAAATGTGATTTTCTCATTCTTCCACAACACAACTTCACTATCGTGCAGCGTGCTGAAAAACTCCATTGGTGACAACGGGCCGGTCTCGGTCTTGCCCTCCGGGAGAGATTTCACAAATCCAGTCGGATGCAGTACCGCTTCACCGGGTCCTGTCCCCAGTGGAAGTCCGTTGATCAGCCGTTTGCCGTTGGCAAGTTTGGTCACGGTCTGGGCTTCGGAGAGCATCATGGGTTCGTCCGCCGTTGCCGGTTTCACGACATGCCACACGGTCGTGAGTTTCGTTTCGCGATCCGTCAGATGAACATAGGACTGTTTGGTCTTGTCCCAGCCCACGGGCATCGGGAGCACATCTGTATTCGTCAGATCTCCGACCGTGCCATCGTTATTCTCGAGATCGGCGGTGGTCACCGCGAGCGACCTAAACTTGTAGCCATCGGTGCCGCCCTCTTCGACCTTGAATCCGCGCTGCAGAATCATCCAGGACAAAATCGCGCTGAAGAAGACCAGAAGTGTGCCTTTGAGGAACTGCACCCACGTTGTCGAAACCATCCCGGCAGTCACGACAATCACAATAACCACGGTTCCCACCAGAATTACACCAGTTGCATGATCCAGACCCAGCAACGGCTGAACCAGGACGCCCGCACCGACCATCTGGGGGATCAGATAAAAAATGCTCACCGCCAGCGTGCTGATCCCCGCCGCCAGTTTGATACCGGGGGAATTGAACTTTGCATCCAGAGCATCGGCGAACGTAAAACGCCCGAGTCGCTTCATGGGTTCGGCGACGACGAACAGTGCCACGATCCAGCCGGCGAGGTAACCAATTGAATACAGGAATCCATCGTATCCGTAGAAGGCAATCATGCCACAGATGCCGAGAAACGATGCTGCCGAAAGATAGTCGCCCGCGAAGGCAATGCCGTTGACGAACCAGGGAATTTGTCCGTGGGCCGCAAAATAGCCCTCAGACGACTTTGCTTTGCGACCCAGCCAAAAACTCAGGCCCAGTGTGAATCCTACAAACACCAGAAAAATGAGCAGGGCCTCCCATGATCGTTCGTGAATCATGAACGTGGCTCCTGTTTCTTTGGAGAAGCGCTTTCGCGGCACAGGAATCCGTAGAGGCCGGACATCAGGATGGCCCCGATGATCAGTCCAAATCCATAGATCAGCGCCACATTAAGCCCGGCAATTGGTGTCTTCTCCATTTGATGGGGAGCAAACGCATTCAGGAACACGAATCCGCCGTAGATGATCAGGTAAATCGTGAACAAAACGAGCCCGATCTTTGAGTTCCGGGATTGCATGTCAATCTTTCATTGAGTGTGCGGGCTGGCAGAACTCTGAATTGCGTGGTAACTGGACTCGTGAAAGTCCGGGTCAGTAGTTAGACGACTTCTGCTAAGGCATTTGAGGACCAGAAGTCTCACGACTGGTGATATGTCCTTCAAGTCGCGCGTAGCGACATACTACTTGACGCCTGCGGCGGTGTTTTCAGTCTTGGGAGGAATTTCGCCAGAATCCTGCGGGTATAGGATCAGCCGATCGTGGCATAGCAGGATCAGGTCCATTCGCCCGTCGGACGTCACGTCAGCAACAATGCCCTCCCGCGGCTCTGTGCCGCGATCGTCGTCAGACGAGACCAGTCGCTTTTCCTCGAACACGCGAAAGTGGGTCGCTTCCCGCAGTCCGGCGTCGGGATCGAAATTCAGGATTTCCAGACCATCGATGCTGGTGTCGATTACAGACAGATCCACCTGACCATCGCCATTGACGTCGCCCACGATGACATCTGCGGGATAAGATTTCTCTCGATCCGACTCGAAGGTGGCCAGTTCCTGCATGTCCGAATTGGACAGCCCCGAATACAGCACCGAAAAATGCTGAGCCCCGACCAGCAGCAGGTCACTGCGTCCGTCACCATTGAAATCCGCCACAATCGTCGAACTGAACTGCATCGCTCCGAGATCCACTTCCTTCCACGGACGGTAGACACCTTCCTGCTGTCGCATGATCCGAAGTTTATGAACGCCCGTATCGACCAGCACAATTTCATCGCCCGGCTCATGATCCAGATCCAGCATGGCTACGCCTTCCAGGTTTGCGGACGATTCGCCAGCGTTAAATTGATCTTCCACTTTCCAGCCGTTTGGGCCAAATGACAAAGATCGGGCAAACGAATCGCGGGCGACCAGCAACCTGTCATTCCTGACGAATGTTCTGCCTGCGGAAGAGACTCCCAGATCGAGGCGAGATTTTTCCTGAGCCACCTCCAGTGAGCCGTCTTCCTTCTGCAGCAGCACCTGCACGCCTGTTTTCGACGTTCCTGTTGGGACCGACAGCAGATCGGTCCGGCCATCGCTGTTGACATCCATTTTAACCAGCCGCACGCCTCGGCTGCCCACAGCACCGGCCAGTTCCAAATTGGTGTCATCCTTCGCCGCAGTCCATTCTCCGGAATCGTTGCGAACTAACCGTTGAAACTGCAGTTTGCTGCTGGAACCGGAACCGCTCGTGAGGGCCACGACAATTTCGTACACGTCACCGGTCTTCAGCACATCAATCGCCGCCAGGTCACTGCCTTCGGGCTTTTTCAGAATAGTTTCCGGAAATGTGATGCGACCGTTTTCGAAATGGCTAATGGCAACGACGCCCTCTTTGCCACTCAGCAGCACCATATCCAGGACACCGTCGCCCTCCAGATCCGCTGCGGCGATGTCGGTCACGCCCAGCAGACTTGGGAAAGTTTCCGCCACGCCAAGTCCATCAATGCCGTTCTGACGGTACAGAAGTAACTGAGCCTGCTCGGAATCGGTCACGACGACGTCTGTCAGCTTGTCGCCATCCACGTCTCCAATCGCGACGCCTCGGTCCCGATTTGCGCCGGATGGTCCAATGCCGTATTGGAGCAAACGCATGGGAATTGTACCGTCCTTCAGTTCGGCGGGCTGAAGCGATGAAATCTGAATGCGTCCAGTCCGTGATTCCACGGTAACGACTTCATGGCCGAGCTTCTGATCGACATTGGCCAGCGTGACTGATCGCGGTTGCTGCAGCCCAAATCGCATTTCCGGACCCAGGCGGCTGTCGTTCGTCTGCAGTCGGGCACAGAGACCCCGGGTCGTCCCTTCATTAGCGAGGTAACAGATGTCATTGCGACCGTCACCATTCAGATCGGCGATCTGCACCATCGACAATTGCGGTGATGTATTGATGAGTGGCTGAGGAGTATCCATCTCCCCGTTTTCGTTTTGCTGGATGACGTAAGTGACATCTTTTCCCAGAATGACGATGTCGTCGCGGCGGTCAGAATTGATGTCACCCGCAGCGATCATCCAGGCGACTGGTTCAATTCCCGGAAGGCGCGTGGTCCATTTCTGAGTCCATTCCAATTCCCCCGGTGCGGGCTGGTAGCGGATGATCAACTGATCAGGCGTTCCGAGACACGCGACATCCAATCGACTGTCGCCGTTGAAGTCTCCGACTGACATTCCGGCCAGCGACTTGTCCACTGAGATCGCGCGGATGTCGAATCGCCAGTCGGACGAAAGATCATTGGCCTTCCCGTTCGTTTTGGCGGCGTTCTGATCCGGCTGACTCCGCTGGGCGAATAGTCTCAGGCAACTTCCTCGGTTGTCAATCACCATGACGTCGGTGAGTCCATCGCCCGTAAAATCGCCGGCCTGCAGGTTGAATGCTCGCGGCTCCACTTTAAAGAGTTCGATGCCGGAGAAGCCGTAGAACTGAGCGAGTTCATTCGATTTTTCCGTTCCGTCTCCAGCTGTCACTAGCTCAGAAGAACCGAACGACGCCACAACAGCTGAAGCGAGCAAACACGGAAGATACGGAAACCGCATCAATGGACTCCCGATCGGGAAAAATGAATTTCGGCGCAGGCTCGATGAGCAGGCACCTCAACTCGGGAACGATTGCACTATTTTCTTCCACTCGGACGAACTCTAATTCCGTCGTCGTGGAGGTCGGCCGCCTCCATCGCGTCGCCCTCGGTTTTCCGCGCGCCGGGCGTGCTCCTCAGTCGGAGTTCGGATGGCCAAACTTCCAATCGCTTCTTCCCACGTGGGAATCCCCTGAAACTCAGGAGCAACAGGCGCGGCTCGAGGTCCCCGGCGTTCATCCCGGCCAGATTCGGCAGCCACAGGTTTACGTTCACGCGACGGGCGATCAGAACGCTCCGGAGGTGCGGATTCGCGGGTCGGACGCGGGCTGCGACCTCGTCCCACATCCGGCGCACGTTCTGCCCGTGCGGCACCTTCGCGGCGGCGAGGCGGGATTTCGTCGTCCAAGTCTCCGAAATCTGACAACTCGGCATCATCGTCGTCGATCAAGTCGGCATCATCATCGTCAATCAAGTCGTCATCGTCATCATCGTCCATGTCATCTTCGTCGCGGACCGGACGCCGGGCGCTCGCGGCCGGGCGTACGTCTTTATGAGTCGTTTCACGAGATTCCTCCTGAGCTGCTCCTCGACCTCGGCCCCGTCCCCGGCGGCCACGACGGCCACGACGAGGACCGCCCGGACGCTCTTCACTCTTTTCACCACGTTCTCCATCGACGACATCATCATCGTCATCGTCATCATCCAGGTCGTCAGGCTCGACGCGCCCCGCAGGTGCCTGGGGTTCGTCGATGACACGACGCTGCGCCTTCACGCTTCCTGCTGAAACGCTGACAAAATCTTCCTGATCTTCTTCGAAGAGAATTTCACTGAAGTCATCGTCGAAGTCCTGTCCGCGAGTGGACGATTCCGATGACTTGCCTGCAGGTTCCGAAACTTCTCCCTCGTCGCGACGTCCACGACCACGGCCGCGGCCGCGACCACCTCGACGTCGACCGCGTCGACGGGCGGGAGCGTCTTCGTCCTTATCGGAAGCGGCCGCCGGTGCCGCCTCTTCTAAATCGTCATCATCAACATCGTCGTCGTCATCTTCCAGATCCGCAGAAACAGGCACGGAGGCGGATGCGGGTTTCTTTGGAGTTTCCTCGTCCCAAACCCAGCCATCAAGTTCTTTCCAATAGTCTTCATCGCCCGACGCGGATTTGCGTCCCGCGTCGGCGGATTTAGACGCGTGGGGACGATTGGAACTTTCGGAGCGAGTGGAGCCAGTTCCATGAGCACGCGTGTCGCGAGATGCCGGACGTTCTTCCCGCTGGCTGGAAGACGATTTCTGATGATCACGCGACTCACCTGATACATGAGCTGGTTTGGAGCGTGGCTCACTTCCCCGCTGATCACGTTGCGGTCGGGAGTCGCGTGCTGCCGGCGCGGCCCTCTTTGGAGCCGGGTCGATCACATCAGAACCAAAATCAAGATCCTCGTCATCGAGTACATCGTCGTCCTCTTCATCGTCGTCTTCTTCTTCATCATCGTCGAAGTCGTCCTCCTCCTCTTCGTCGTCTTCTTCTTCGTCTTCTTCACCGAAGTCGAAGTTTTCGTCGTCCTCCTCTTCTTCTTCCTCATCTTCATCGACGCTCGTGTCATCATCGTCGTCATCCGAAAAAACGATGAGATCGTCGAGGTTTTCTTCGAAGCGATTTGGTACTGAAGCAGCTTCCGCTCGAACCGCATTTGGCCCACCAGCCACCAGGACCGCTGCGTCGAGTTCGGCCGAATCATCGGGCTCGCTTTGGGCGGACTTAGCGACATCGTCGTAGTCGTCAAACAGAACTTCGCCGCCAACTTCGGCAGGATTCATGTTGAGACCAAAAAAAGACTCTGCAAGGAACTTTGCAGCGTCCTTAGCTTTGTGTTTGTGCGAATCGTCGACCGGGCCAGTCATGTGTCCATCTTTCAAAGTCAAGTTTCACTGCCTGCGAAAACATGCCACAGAACAGTCTATTTGAGCGAAGGCTAACCTCGCACCGTCAGGAATGCAAATCGAGTTCCTGAACGGTTCCTGGCGAATTCACTGCTGTACCGACGTTTTTTATGGGGAATTGACTTTATCGGTTGGTGAGGTTGTGCCGATATTGACGTCTATGCCTTGATACAGACGGAGCCAACGCGCGCTGTCATGATCGAGGTGTGCATCAGTAAATTAGTGGGAGGGGCGGCAACATGTGGAATTGGCGCAAGCGTCGTGGAAATTCTCGGACTACCAAAACAAACCCTGCCATTGCGGATTGTATTCAGGGTCTGGAAGACCGGGCGCTCTTGACGGGAAACGTTCAGGCTGGCCTGGATGGGCCGCATTTGTTGGTCTCAGGAGATTCAGCAGACAATCAACTGGAACTCACTGTCATCAACAATCAGGTCGTGCTGAGGGGGCTGACCGGCACGACCATCAACGGATCCGCCGAAAATTTTGTCGTGGCGGACGCGACTGACACGGCTCCGGGGCACGTGACAATCTACATGGGTGCCGGGAATGACAGCGTTGTTCTCAGCCGCAACGTCATCATCGCGGGAGACGTCTGGCTGGATGGCGGTGACGGGAATGACGCGCTCAGTGTGACAGGTGCGACGTTTCGGAGGCAACTGAATATCTACGGTCGCGCGGGCAACGACACGATCAGCGTGCAGAACGCCACCACGGAAGGACTGCTGCGGATCAAAGGAAAGTCAGGCGACGATTTGATCAGTTTGTCGAATTTGACAGCGAACGGGGAAATCCGAATCGAAGGTGGCGCGGGGGCGGACGGCGTGTCGTTCAAAAACGTGACGACCGCAGCCAGAACTAAAATCAACACCGGGAGCGGTGATGACAATATCGCGATCACCGGCTCGACACTCAATGGCCCACTCAGGATTCGCACGAAGCGTGATTCCGACATGTTAACCATGGACGGCAATACCGTGAACGGAGCCGTTGCCGTGAACATGGGCAGCAGAAACGATGGCGTCCAGCTCAAAAATACCAACACATTCAATAGTTCATTTCATCTTCAGGCCGGTAACGGTCATTCCGATGCGGTGAATCTGGGAACAGCCACGGTCTTCAATGGGGGCTTTCGAGTTCGCAAGTCTGAAGGCTCAACAGTGAGTCCGACATTGACCGATCGCATTGACAACGCCACCACGGGGCTCATCGCCCGCGCGGCGGCGGCGGACGCGGCGGCTTCCGCTCTTATCGAGATGACGCTCACTGTCGATACCTCGGCCAATACGACGGAATCGTCGGTCGGGGGTGTGCTGATCACACGTACTTCCAATTTTGTCATCAATGGCACGACGCTGGCAGGAGCGACCGTGACCCTGGATACGAACAACGATGGCAATTTCGATAATGGCACGCTCACGGCCGACAGTACCGGGAAGTTTACCACCAACGTCACTCTGCTGCGGACAGATTTCAACACAGCAACGACGGAAGATGATCAGCTAAATGGCCTGAATCACATCAAGATCCGTTCGACCGTCGCAGGCGTGGGTACAAAAGACGCATCTGTCGATGTGGACTTTGTTCCCGCGACGGATCAGATCGTGCGGTTCACAACGAACGAGGGTACGTACGAAGTCGAAATGTTCAACGCCTTGACACCAAACACTGTGGCGAACTTCCTGAGCTATCAATCGCGATACACGAATGCGATTGTACAGCGATCAGAAACCAATTTTGTGATACAAGGCGGTGCATTGACCGAATCAAATACTCAACTTTTCACAATCACAAAAAATGAACCAGTGCCGCCTGCAACGGTGGTGTTGCCAAATGAATTTAACGCCCTCACATCAAACATTCGCGGGACAATCTCATTGGCATTGCCCTCGGGCCAGCCAGACGGTGGCAACAGCGAATGGTTTATCAATTTGGGTAACAACTCCGCAAATCTTGATGCCGTACCGCACCCCGTCTTTGGTCGCGTGATTGGCAACGGAATGACTGTCGTTGACAAGATTGCGGCCCTGAATGTCGCCAACATTCAAAACGCATCGGGAGTGACGGGGGTTTCACTTTCCAACACGCCTTGGCGAGCCGCAACGCCATTTGCCGAATTCTCCGTCGCCTTGGCCGGCACCGTTTCGGCCACGGCCGGCAGCCTGACGGTTACAGGAATCGGTACTAATTTTATCACAGCGCTGCGTGGCAAAGTCAATCCGGTCGCGCCAAGCACATCAACCGCGCTGGGTTCTCGAATCCAAATCAATGGTGAAACACTGCGGGTCGCATCGATAGAAAGTGCCACCAGCTTAACCCTTGTGGCCGCGCCAGTCGCCACTGCATCCGGCCAAGCTGCTCGCACCGATGACTTCGCCGACGACAATTTTGTGCGATTCTCATCGATCGCGGAGATTCTGAGTATCTAAAAAATGAATCCCATCGCGGCTATTTGTTGCTCGACAGAATTTGCAGCTGGTCTCGGCGGTTGAAGAGT
This sequence comes from Planctomycetales bacterium, assembly GCA_038214195.1. Lineage (GTDB taxonomy): Bacteria > Planctomycetota > Planctomycetia > Planctomycetales > Planctomycetaceae > SXXK01. The sequence continues at coordinate 24,640 of JBBQSE010000029.1, read as the reverse complement.
TGATTCAGGCGCTCGGTCGAATACATCTGTACCACCTTTTTCTTGTAACGAACGCGACCGTGGTCGTCGCTGTCGAGGTGTTGTGAGATGTCCACACCGAAGCGTTTGAAAACTCGTTCTTTACGACCGGTGTCTCCCAGTTCCTGATCTTCGAATGCGTACAAAGCGGCGAAGGTTTCCGGGTCCACGCCCCGGCCTTCTTCCAGATCACGCAGCACGTCAATGCCGCCGACGGACACCGAAAAGTAGTTAACATCCGTCGTCGCGTTTGTGCTGAATCCCGCCGCGATGAACGTATCGTTGAGATCCGATACCGCCTTTCGGGCCTTCTGATAGACTGCTAATGCGTCAGCTGACAACACCGCTGGTTCGTCCACTTGTGCATTCAGCATTGTTGGCAGAACTGCATCCAGATGGCCGAAAAGGAAGCCTCCGGCAAACAAAATAAGACCAGTTAGAGTGGCTGCAGTTTGACGCATGGTCAGAAATCTCCGAACAAAACGGACTTCTCAACATCGTCGTCCACAACTGCGGAGGCACATTCCCCTGCAGACTGGTGGCCGAAATCTCTCGATGTTTCGTCGTCTAAAGCGAGACAAATTAGGGAACACGCGATGTTGTCGCAAGACCGGCTGAGGGTCGCGATCAAATTCGGTGCCCCTTTTTGTCCGGTCGTGCGGATCTGTCAGGTCAAAAGACGAATTCACACAAACGCACAGCCTCGTCTGCGACCACGGGTTTTGAAGTTGCGCTATTTTGGAAACCCGCTGCGTAAGCAATGGAATACAGATCTTAACATCGCCTCGCTGACGCTTCGGGCTACAAAAACACAGACGAAACCAAAAATGCGCAACTTCAAAAACCACGGGCTGGACCGTCAGCAGTGACCGGAAAATAAGTGTCGCCTTTCGCTCTGCGAAAGTTGCGAATCCGTTGCTTTCGCTGTGCTAAAGGCGACTCTGAAAAGCCGCACGATGCTTATTTCAGGCCCCTTCGAATCAAAAGTGCGTCCACTGCAGGTTCTGAACCGCGAAATGCTTTGTACGCCTCCATCGGTTCGCGGCTGCCGCCGACCGAAAGAATGGCATCACGAAAACGCTGACCGTTGTCCCGTGTCAGACCTCCGTGACTCTGCATGTACGCGAAGGCATCGGCCGCCAGCACTTCGCTCCACATGTAGGCATAGTAGCTGCTGGAATAGCCACCGGACCAGATGTGAGCAAAATACGCCGTTCGATAACGTGGAGGAACCGGAGCGTAGTCGATGCCATTCGTTTTCAGGACGGTCGCTTCAAATTTTTCGGCGTCTGCGGGGATTTCTTCCGACGTCAGCGTGTGCCATTCGAGATCCAGCAGCGCGGCGGCGAGATACTCCAGCGTGTCGAAACCCTGATTGAATTTGCTCGCCCGGACGACTTTGTCGAGCAACTCCTGAGGAATCGGTTCGCCCGTCTTGTAGTGCTTTGCGTAGTTGCTCAGCACCACAGGCTGAATTGCCCAGTCCTCTTCGAACGTCGAGGGAAACTCCACAAAGTCGCGCGGCGTGGCTGTACCAGAAACTGACGGATACGTGACGTTCGAAAACATTCCGTGCAACGCGTGCCCCATTTCGTGGAACATTGTCGTGACATTGTCAAAGCTGATGAGCGCTGGTTCACCAGCGGCTGGTTTTGGAATGTTCAGCACGTTGACGATGACCGGTCGCTCGTTCAGCAAATCGGACTGATCCACGAAGGAACTCATCCAGGCACCACCGCGTTTGGTGTCACGCTTGAAAAAGTCCACATAGTAAATAGCAAAGTGCTTGCCGTCTTTGTCAAAGACGTCAAACACGCGCACGTCGGGATGGTACACTGGCAGATCGTGGCGCTCCTTAAACTCAATGCCATACAGCTTATTCATCGTGAAGAAGACGCCGTTCTTCAGGACGCTGTCGAGTTCGAAGTATGGCTTCACTGCGGCTTCGTCGACTTCGAAGCGAGCCTTGCGGACCTTTTCAGCATAGTACTCCCAATCCCAGGGAGCGAGTTCATGCGTCTCACCGCATTCCTTGATCATGGCCTCAAGATCGCGGGCTTCTTCGTGAACCTTCTTCAGCACGCCGGGAACCAGATCTGTCAGCATCTTGCGGGCGGCAGCCGGTTTCTTGGCCATCTGATTCTGCAGCTTAAATGCGGCATGATTGGCAAATCCCAGCAGCTTGGCGCGTTCGGCTCGCAACTGTGCAATTTCCAGCACGAGCGGACGATTGTCGATGCCGCCGTTTTGTCCAAGACCACGATTCGCTGAAGCCTCCCAAACCTTCTGTCGTGTGGCACGATTGTTCAGCGATGGCAGGATGGGGACGCGCGTGGTGTTCGTGATCTCCAGCAGATACTTGCCTTCCTTGCCGCGAGTCTTCGCGCCTTCCGCAGCCGCTGCAATGTCGGCTTCGCTCATGCCATCGAGTTCCGCGACGTCGTCAATGAAGACCGAACGTTCTTCGGCGATCGCCAGGAGGTTTTCTTCGAACTTGGTTTCCAGTTTTGACAGTTGCTCGTTCAGAAGACGGATTCGCGCCTGCTGGGCTTCGTCGAGTTTCGCACCGGCACGCACGAAATTCTCGTAGTGTTGCTTCAGGACTTCCCGCTGTTCTTCATTGAGTCCCAGCGAATCACGGGTTTCCCAGAGCTTTTCGACGCGAGCAAACAGCGGACGATTGAGCAAAATGTTGTCCGAGTGCGCGGCTTGCAGGGGAGCCAGTTCGGTCTCAATATTCTGCAGATCCTTGTTCTTTTCCGCGCCGGTCATGTTGGAAAAAACATTCCGAACACGTGTCAGCAGCGCGCCGGATTTTTCGATGGCGACGATTGTGTTTTCAAACGTCGGAGCGTCCTTCCGGGCGGCAATCGTGTCCATTTCTTCCAATTGCTGCTGCATGCCGAGCATGAATGCGGGCTGGTAATGTTCCAGACGCACCTTGTCAAAAGCCGGCGCGTGAAAGTCGAGAGGGCTCGGTGCCGCGAAGACGTTGTCAGCGGGCAACTCATTAGTGGAATCAGCATTCGGTTGAGCAATCACGTTATCTTTACATTCTGTTGGAGCGGGAGTTTCGGTTTCGAGTATTTCGCCAGTGCCGGAAACGGGCAGCAAAGTCAAAAACGCGAGGAGAGGTTTCAACATGGATCATCCTTTATCTTGATTGTTTGCCGCTGGGACCATCAAGGCCAGGCAAACGAAGTGGTGTAAATTGGCGAACAACTGGCGAAGGCGAGCGGCAGCAAACGATTCACCAGCAGAAGCCCGGCTTCTCCAAGAAGCCGGGCTTCTTTCCAGGTATGACATCATCTGCCGCCCGCCTAAGAATGATTCCAGCACTCGCACATGGAGAAGCCGGCCTTTACAATTTTGGCATGATTCATTCCGTATCGCCACCGTTTGGACGCATCGAATTTACGGGAACAGAATTTCCAATGGATGAGTGGTCGCCGCCAGATGGGGACCGGGCTATGATGCGTAAAGTCTCCGCACACCGTCTTGTCCGCTTCTTCCACTTTTGGGGTTCACCTGTTTCCATGGCATCCTTCTACAAATCCACTCGCCGCGTCGAATTCTGTGAGACCGACATGGCTGGGATCGTACATTTTTCGAACTTCTACAAATGGATGGAGCAGGCGGAACACGCATTCTTCCGCTCGTTGGGACTTTCCGTTGTGCATCATCTTGCCGATGGCGGCACGATCGGCTGGCCACGCGTCTCCGCGCAATGCCGCTTTGAATCACCGGCGCACTACGAAGACGTGCTGGAGGTGTTTCTCACGATTCAGCGAATCGGCGTGAAGTCGCTGACGCTGGACGTGACATTTACAAATTCCGGTCGCCCGGTGGCCCGCGGCACAATGAAAACTGTCTGCTGCATTCTGCGGCTCGGACAGCCGCTGCAGTCCCTGGAGATTCCGGATGAATTCCGATCCAAAATGGAAGAGTACACGGAAGACAAGTGACAAGAAACTGACGGCAAAAGCCCAATGCGCAAGTCCTGGGGCATAACTTGGCGAGCGGTGGGTATCAGCCCACCGAGTTGCACGTATTTGACTCGGAGGGCTTACGCCGCTCCGCTCGCCGGGTTTGCGGCGACCAGGGGACGTCAGTCCACTGATTGTGAATCCTGCGATTACGCCATTTGACTTATGCACGGGTGCTTACAAGCTAAACGATTCAGAAATCGCTGGAACAACTTTATCGTCTGCCCTCCAATACCAGTTCCGCGACCGGAATCCCGATGATTCGAGACCACTTAGTTCTGAAACTCTCCCGACCAAACAGCTCTGAATTCAGAACGCCCACCGGCCGCTGCCCGTTGGAAAGATCGAGCATACTCTGACAGGCCGTGCGACCGATGTCGCGAAACAGCTCGGCGGTCCATGCGATCGAGTGCGGAGCGAGGATTACGTTTTCGAGTCTTCCGAAGCGATGCGGCTGCGTGACCGGTTCGACTTCGAAGCAGTCCAGCGCTGCACCGGCGATGCGATGGTTGCTGAGCGCGTCGAAGAGGGCATCTTCATTCACAATGCCGCCGCGGGCGGTATTCAACAGATAGGCCGCAGGTCGCATCCGAGCAATCTCCGCTGCTCCGATCAACCCTCGCGTCTTTTCATTCAGCGGGCAGTGAATCGATATGAAGTCCGCCGTGGTCAACAACTCATCCAGGCTGACGCAGCGCACTCCCAATTCCTTAAAGGCATCCGCACTCACACCGGGATCAAACGCGATCGGCTGTCGCATTCCAAAGCCCTGCAACAGAGAAACCAGCGTCCTGCCGATGCCACCCAAACCGATCACGCCCAACGTCCGGTCCCGCAGTTCACAGCCCATGTACCGAGTCCGATCATCCCATTGACCGGTGCGAACAAGGCGATCCTTTGTGAGCATGTGATGCGTCAACGCGAGCATCCAACCAATCGTCGCTTCTGCAACCGGACGATCGACTGCGCCCGTTGTGATCATCGCCAGCACATCATTCTTCGTACAGGCGTCCACATCGACGGAGTCATAGCCGACGCCAAATCGTCCGATCGCCAGCAGGTCGTCACTCTGCGTCAGTGATGCCGCCGTCACGCGCGGAGTCAGCACAATAACACCAGCGCAGTCCGCCAGTTGATCGGAAGTGATCTCAGGACGGTGTTCGCCAAACTTCGTCACTTGAATGCCATCGTTGCCATCGAACAGACCAAGTCCAAGATCAGCAAACTTGGGTTCGCCGGCTGAGTCATAAAAGTCGGCCGTCAACGCGATTCGGAAGGAGCGTGAGTTGTTCATTGGTCTTTGTTTGATCCTGTTTGATGTCCTGCCGCGCACACTTCATCGACGACGATCCGTTCCGGCATCGGACCGGCATAAACCCAGATCATGTCCATGGTCGTTGCGGACTCGTTGACAAAATAGTGAATGCGACCGCGCGGCACCATCGCCGTGGCACAGCCGTTGAGTGAATACCGACGTCCCTCGACCAGACACGTTGCGTCGCCGTCGGTGATACAGATCGATTCGTCGAAGTCGTGGAGATGGGCGGGCAGTCGTCCTCCGGGCTGAAAACGCGCAAACCCGCCGCTCATTTCAATCCCCGGAATCAATTCCGCGTTGAAGAAGTCAATGAATTCCGCGCCAGGGCCGACGCCGTATGAACGCCTGGCGGTTCGAAATCGCGTCACCCGTTCGAAGCCCGGCACTCCCTCAGAATCAGCGGGCATGACCGTGGAAGTCAACTCCCGCGAGACCAGATCTCGCTGCGGCACACTGATCGCCAGGGCCACGTGCAGCCGCGATGATTTGTCTGGGCTGGGGTTTCTGCCGGAATGTGGCAACCAGCGTGGGATCACGATATTGTCCATCGGTCCCAGTCGATACACGCGACCTTCGACGGTCATTTCGGCTTCACCTTCAAGCACTGTGATCGACTCGCAGCAGGGATGCGTGTGACAGTCGAGACTCGCTCCCGGTTTGAAGGTGACGATGCCGGTGGTCAGGTTGCGAGCCGTATTGAAGTCTCCGACGAGCGGCAGAAATGAGACCCCCGGCTGCAGTTCCACCGGCGTACTCTCAGCTACTGTCGTGATCACTTCGTCGCGATCAGGCTGCATGTGTTTCGGTCGTTGCGAAAGCGGCAACTGAACGGCTCGACCATCTTTCGGATCGAGACTGGTCGCCGGCATTCGATCGCGATTCACCGCCTGCAGCGCCTGATGCAGCGATCGTAACAGCAGCCCGGTCTCAGTCCCCAGCCCCAGCATTCGAAATCCCTGATCCTGCCGCTGGAGAAAATTTTCAATGCTGGTCGTCATCAGGCCGCAGTGCTTGCCAGCCGAGTTGATTGTGTCCTTCAGCTTTAGAATCTGCTCGGCAACTCCTGGCCCTTCCCACTGACCGCGAAATCCCGCTGTGGAGGAAAAGTCGGCCGGTCCAAAGAAGAAGACGTCCACGCCATCGACACCGCACATCGCGGACACATTCGGAATGGCCGAAACGCTTTCGATCAACGGCACGACCAGCACGTTTTCGTTGGCTTCAGCCGTGTGTTCCGCAAAGCACTGTCCCCAAGCGGTCGCTCGTTCGCCACCGATTCCCCGCCGACCTTCCGGTGGATAACGGCAATCTCGCACGGCCTCTTTAAGTTGCTCCACCGTCTCAACCCACGGGATGATGATTCCATCAGCGCCGATGTCGAGAGCTCGTTTCGTCAGCGACGTGCTGCGTTCCGCCAGTCGGACAAGAACCACCGTGTCGCTGCGAAGTCCTGCGCGAATATGTTCGTTGATGTCTTTCCAGTCCAGATGTCCATGCTCGGCGTCAATCACCACCCAGTCCAGCCCCAGCGCGACCGCGATCTCCGTCAGAGTCGCAGATTCCAGAGTCACCCACAGTCCGTGGACCGCCTCGTTCCGTGTCAGTTTTGCACGAAACCGCTTCAAAGCATTGGTCTTCATGTGTTCGTTATCCAATGGAAAGCTGTGTGTCTAGGCGAGCTGCAGTTGGTTTGATGCAGGGAAAGAAGCCCGGCTTCTCGCAGAAGCCGGGCTTCTGGTGGGAAATCGTTTTCTGCCACTCGTCTGATCCTGGCTCAAACGGTGGTTTCTTGTCGAACCGAACAACTGAGTCAAGCGGGTCGTGATGTGTTCCGTCCAATGATTCGTAAGGGCCGTCTGATTTCGGATTGCTCGGAAGTTTTTAGACGAAAAGCAGTTTCTGCCGCATCAGCATTCTGAATCACACGGCTGACTTCGTTATCTCATGGAATGCACCAACGGTTTGCCACAGACTCGGCGTAGAGTGACCGTGAGCTGAACCATTCCCTGGCGAATCCTCAGCAACGGAGTCGCTGCGTTAGAAAGGCTGAAGTCGCCATGGAACCGTCTGAATCCTCGCCCCCTATGCGCGCTGCCCATGGTCGTTTCGCATGGCCTGTCCTGTTGGCGATGGTCGTGTTGGTCGATTTGTTGATCTACCGCTCTGGCGGATTTGCAGGGCTGGCCATCTTTTTTCCGGTCGCCGTCGCACTGTTGCTGCTGGGGCGGAATCAACTTCGATGGAATCCCGCTTTGCTCGTTGTCACCGGACTGCTGGTTCTGTTGTCGATGAGTATGGCCTGGCTCGGCAATGTCGGACAGGTTGTAATTGCCTTTTGGTTGATGGTTGCGGTGAATATGGCGGCTCAGGGACTGACGCCGTACGTGCTGGAATCCATCATTGCGATTGCAGGCATCATCCCCGGTGGCTACGAATTTTTGCACACTGTGCAACTCAGCTGGCGGCGCATCATCCTTGATCCGGTGGACTTCGGTCGACCGTCGCGAGCGGTGAATTATTTGCTCCCGATCTTCAGTGTGATCGTGTTTGGGACGGTCTTCGTGCTGGCGAACCCCGATGTGATCAAGCAACTGTCAACGCTCTTGTCGAACGCCTATCAGTATCTGCGAGAATGGTTTTCGAATTTCTCGGCACCCGAAGTCATTGTTTGGTGCGTCACTTTCTGGATCACCGGCGGAATGCTTTGTCCGATCGTGCGAAAAGCAGTCAGCGCGACGGAAAGTGCGATCAATCCGTCTGTCGCGGGATTTGAGCATCCAATGTTCAGTGCTTTCCGAAACACACTGGCAACCCTGATCGGCCTGTTTGTGCTGTATCTGATTTTCGAATTTCGTACTTTGTGGTTTCGCAGTTTCCCTGAAGGCTTTTACTATTCCGGCTACGCTCACGAAGGAGCCGCATGGCTGACAGTGGCTCTGGCATTGGCGACGCTCACGCTGTCCCTGATCTTTCGCGGTTCCATGACAGACGATCCACGAGTTGCCAAGCTGAGGAAGCTTGCCTGGGTCTGGTCGGCCCTGAATTTTCTGCTCGTGGCGTCCGTTTACAATCGACTGCTGATCTACGTCGATTTCAACGGCATGACCCGAATGCGCGTCGTGGGATTTCTGGGGATCACAGCCGTGGTCGGAGGCTTCGTGCTTGTGCTGTGGAAGATTATCCAGCAGCGGAGATTCATCTGGCTGATTCGTCGGCAGCTGTGGGTGCTGGCCGTCGCCATTTATCTGTATCTGACCGTGCCAGTGGACTTGCTGGTGCATCGCTACAACGTCCAGCGGATTCTGTCCGGATCACCCGCTCCCTGTGTTCAGATCAGCGAACATCCGATGACTGATGACGCACTCCCTCAACTGCTGCCACTGCTGAAGAGTGACAATCAATCCATTCGTGACGGAATCCAGGCTCTGCTCTGGCAACGGCTGCAACAATTGAAATCATCGTCCGAGACCGACTCGAAAGCCTGGACTGCGACGCAACTTGGACAGCAGCACGCGCTCCGGAAAATGCTGTCCGTCGAAACAACACTCCAGCAGGTTGGCGACGACAAGAACGCAACGCACGCTCTGAATGTGTTTCACGATTACGCCATGCAATGGTGGTGAACTCCGCATAGAACAATTGTCTCAATTGTTCTTTGTCAGCCTTGCCGCTCACAATATTTGTCTAAATCAACAGCCTGCCAGGATTGGCACTTCGTTGAACATGACTCTATACTCGGTACGTCAATTCGTCGTCCTTCTGCCGGAGACTTTACCATGAGTGTTTCACGTCGTACCTGGATGAAGTCTTCGATGGCGACTGCCGCTGGCGTTGTGGCCGCCAGAGAGATCGCCTTCACGCAGTCGGTCGTCGCAGCGGATCCAATTGTGCGAACCGGGACGTCGCTGCTGAAGCTGAGCCTTGCTGGCTACTCCTTCAACAGGATGTTTGCAAAACGAGGGACGCCCGAGGAAATTGCACAGGCGGAAATGTCGCTGGAGAAATTCATCGATTTCTGCGCGGAGCAGGGATTGGGAGCGACAGAACTAACCGGCTACTATTTCCCAAAGGTCATTACAACAGAATATCTGCTCGGACTGCGGGCTCAGACGCATCGGCTGGGGCTTTCAATTTCCGGGACTGCAATTGGCAACGATTTTTGTCTGCCCGAAGGAGACGCCAGACAAAAGCAGCTGGCAGAATGCCGTGAATGGATCGACTACGCCGCAATCCTTGGCGCGCCGGCGATTAGAATCTTTGCCGGAAAAGTTCCGAAGGACGAAACTGAAGAAATCGCCATCGAACGCTGCGTGGCTGGCATCAACGAGTGCCTCAAGTATGCCGCCACGAAAGGCATCTTTCTGGCTTTGGAAAATCACGGCGGAATCACGGCCACTCCTGAACAGATGCTGAAGATCATTTCCAGTGTTGATGCGTCTCCGTGGTTCGGCGTCAACTTCGACAGTGGGAATTTTCAGACGGACGATCCCTATGCGGATCTGGCTAAGATCGCGCCGTATGCCGTGAATGCTCAGATCAAAGCGGCGATTTCACCCGGCGGCAAAAAGCAGCCGGCCGACTTTCCCCGGATCGTGCAGATCCTGAAGGATTCCGGTTACCGCGGCTTCGTGGCTCTGGAATTCGAAGAAAGTGAATCACCGTTCGAAGCAATTCCCAGCATCCTGGCACAACTGCGACCGTTAATGGATGCGTGAGAGACATCAGCGCAGCACGAACGTGGACCTGATCGTAAGCTGGCGGCCGAATCAAGAATGCCGCAGGACGGTCGGTCAGTTTCTTCAGTTCGACCAAGGACACATTTGGTTCGAGGATGATGGCACGCGTCTGGTCGCATCCGTCGTTGATGAAGAAACGCTTCATTCCCTCGGCGTACCTGGCGACATGATGAGCTGTGGCCAGTTTTCGCCCAGGCAGAAGCGATACCTTGCATACCATCGGCAGCGCATTTTCATTTGCTCAGCCGCCAGATATCAGTAATCGGAGGTCACTCGCGACGGGACGTGAGACTCTCAGTATTCCGACGTCAGCGTCGGTCGAGCCGATTCGTCAACTCTACTGTGACAAAGACCCGCGCACCAGACGGTGATCAGGTGACTTCGCTGCTTTCTGCCCGAAAGTACGCCCTGCTTCTGCAGCCGCATCAGCTATCGCCCAGCAATCACAAACTATTCCTGATCACGATGCGATGTTCGTCTGTCGATTCGGTAACCCTGCCGATGATTGCCGCTTCAAAATATCCGGCGGCAATGAGATGTTTGACCAGTGATTCCGCATTCTGCGGATCGACTCCAAGCAGCAGGCCACCGGAAGTCTGCGGATCAGACAAGATGGCAATCCGGGCTCGGTCAATTTCCCGTGACGCGACCGCGTTGCCATTCTCCGTTAGAAAGTCAGCAACGGATGCTGCGTTTTCACTGAACAGTGAGCTTTGAACTCCGGCGAGAACCAACTGCATCACTCCGGAAATCAGGGGCACTGTCGCTACAGTCAGTTCTGCCGACACATGCGACTGCTGACACATTTCCAGCAAGTGCCCGGCGAGTCCAAAGCCCGTGACATCGGTGGCGGCCTTGACGCCTGTCTCCATCGCCAGTTCGCAGGCCATCTGATTGGACTGCAGCATGATCGTGATCGCCGCCGCCATCGCACGCGCGTCGCCTCGCCCCTGATCCTTTGCAGCCAGAATGATTCCAGTGCCGAGAGGTTTTGTCAGGATGAGTTGTTGACCTGGTCGCAGGTTCCTCTTGCTGAGCGGCAGTTTGTCGGACTCTGAATCGCTGCCATTGAGCGGAGCGTTTCCAAACACGGTGAAGCCGACCGCAAGTTCGTCACCGTTTGTCGTATGGCCACCGACCAGCACAGCGCCCGCTTCACTGAGTTCCCGAATGGCACCACTCAAGACATGATAAAGCGTTTCCGACTGCTGCTTCAGGCTGCCTTCCGGCAGCGTCACCATGGCTACCGCCGATGTCGGCTTCACGCCACTTGCCCAGAGATCACTCAGCGAGTGAATCGCCGCAATGCGGCCAGTCAGCCACGGGTCGTCAATGAACGCCGGAAAAAAATCCACAGACACCGCATTCGTGCCAGTGCGATCCGGCAACAGCGCCGTATCGTCGCTCTGCAAAAAGCCGGGCGCGGGCGAAGTCGATTCAGAACGCAATTTTTGTAACACGAGTTGCAACACTCTCGCACTGGTCTTCCCTCCGCAGCCTCGGCAACGCATGGCGACTATGGAGGAATTGATTGAAGTGTTGCCATTCACGGGCGGCATCGCGGCGGGCTTCGGCATTTTTGCCATCATCGCCGGCGTTGGGCGAAACATCTGCATGAATCGCGAATCGATCCGATTCTTCAGCTTCCACCAGTGTGTGCCGATACCACTGAACCACTTCCACTGGCCAATAGCTTTGCCGTCGCCCGTCGCGAGCAATCGCAGAAAGTCTCGCTGCGGCTGGTAACTCACCAAAGCCTGGTCGCCCAGCAGGCGGTTCAGATTCTCCCAAAGAATCGGTCCCTGCCGCACTGCATAGACGCCCGCTCGGTCGATGCGTTCGTGCTCAATCTCCGCCGAATCGCCAACCGCAAACACCGACGGATCACTAACAGATTGCAGCGTGTTTTGAACTCGCAGAAACCCAGATTCTGCTTTCGGCAGATCGATGTTTTTCAGTAGTGAAGGTGGACACGCTCCCGTGACCCAAATGACGATGTCGGCTGGAATTTCGCCCGCGTTGTCCAGCAACAGATTCAGTTCGCGGTGGCCGGTCACACGGCGGCCACATCGGATGTCAATCCCTCGGTTTTGGAATTCACGTTCGGCCAGTCGAATCGTGCGAGCTCGAAATCCGCCAAGAATCTTCGAGCCGGCATCAATCAACGTTACTGACGGTGTGCGTCCGGATTCGCGAATACGATGCTCGACACAAAAAGCAACTTCAACCCCCGCCGCCCCGCCGCCAACGATGGCTGTCCGGATCGGGCCGCTTTGGATTCGCTGAATTGCCGCATCCAGTCGCTGCAGCGCCGTGAACATCGGCTTGATGGGGACGAAGCCCGGATGCGTCCGCAGGGATTCCATGTGCTTCGGGACTGAGCCCACGCCGACACTGGCCACATCGTACGCGATCGGCGGACGTTCGCGGAACTTGATCTGCTTATGAGCCGCATCAATCGCAATGGCTTCATCGACAATCAATTCCACACCGGCCGCCTGTGTAAGCCGATACAGGTCGATTTCCATCTCAGCAGGTTTGTACAATCCCGCGAGCGTCCCAGGCAACATGCCGCTGTACGTTGCATTTCCAAAAGGCGAAATCAGCGTGAGCGCCGCATTCGCAATCGGCTGCGTCATCCACATCCGAACAATGTGCAGATTCGTGTGCCCGGCACCGACCAGTACGATTCGTCGAAATGCCATGGATATTCAATGACCTCGGAATTTTCTGTATTTACAGCGAAGCGACGCAGGCCACACAGTGGATGCAAATGCGTTGCCGTCGAGTTGTATGGTCTTTCCAGCAAAGAATCCACGACGCCGGTCTCTGATGCCTGTCCAAAAGTCAGATCAAAGTGCGGGTAAGGGTGTTGATCGCGGACTCGAAAGATTACCATCTGAGTCCCTTCGCGCTGCTCCTGCACGACTGTCGCAAGATACACTGGTTGAAAAGAAAGAAATACAGATGAATCCGCTCAGGAAGTCCGTGTGCCAGAATCGTGGCACCGTTTCAATGCTGGCAATCGCGATCGTGTTGCTGGCGTCAGCCAGTGGCTTGATCTCCGCATCGGCTGCTGAAAAGCCGAACGTCTTGTACATCCTCTGCGATGACCTGCGTCCAGAAGCCGTCGGCTGTCTGGGATCAGAACACGTCAAGACACCACACATCGACGCGCTCGCAAAGCGTGGCGTCATTTTCAAAAACACGTTTTGTACCACCTCTCTGTGTTCCCCCAGTCGCGCCAGTATTTTGACCGGCCTGTATGCCCATCGGCATGGCGTTCGCGACAACTTTACGGAGCTGCCGAAGCAGCTTGCTCATTGGCCCGCCAGACTGCACGACACAGGCTACAAGACGGCGTACATCGGCAAGTGGCACATGGGCGAAGACAACGATGATCCACGTCCGGGATTTGACTGGTTCATCACCCACAAAGGCCAGGGAAAATACTTCGACACAGAATGGAACGTCAACGTCCAGAAGCGGGAAACTCCCAAAGGCTACTACACGCATGTTGTCACTGATTACGCTCTGGACTGGCTGAAGCAGCGCAAATCTGATGAGCCCTGGGCGCTGTGTCTGGGACAGAAGGCACCGCATTCGTTCTATTTTCCCGAGCCGAAATATGAACACACTTTCGACGATGTGAAAGTGCCCTATCCCGCCAGCGCGATGATGCTGGATGACAAACCGGAATGGATTCGCCAGCGACTGACGACATGGCACGGGATCTACGGACCACTCTTCGAATGGCGCAAGAAGTTCCCGGACACGCGTCCCGAGGCCGTGGTTGATTTCCAAAACATGATCCATGCCTATTGGGGCACCGTGTTGAGCATTGACGACAGCGTCGGACGACTGACGGAATTCCTCACTGAAACCGGACAGCTGGAGAATACGATTATTGTCTTCATGGGGGATAACGGACTGCTCGAAGGCGAACACGGTATGGTCGATAAACGCACCATGCACGAGCCCAGCATTCGAATTCCCATGATCGCCGCCGGCCCTGGGTTGCCTGCCGACAAAGTTATCGACGCCCAGGTGCTGACGCTGGATGTCGCTCCTTCAATTCTGGATCTCTGCGGAGCCCCGCCGCTGGAAAATATTCAGGGCCGTTCCGTCAAAGCTGTCTGCAATGAAGGAGACCCGTCGTGGCGCAAAGGTTGGTTCTACGAATACAACTATGAAAAACAGTTTCCGTACACGCCCAATATTCGCGGCATCCGCACGGCTGATTGGAAGTTCATGCACTATCCTCACGGAGACGGTTCACCCGATCGGCACATGGCGGAAATGTATGACCTCAAGCACGATCCGCTGGAGCTAACAAATCTGGCGGAACACAAAGACCACGCGGCAAAGCGCAAAGAACTGGTAGACCACCTGGCAGCGCTGCTCAAACAGGAAGGTTTGACTCCAGAGACGGACAAAATGCCGATAGACGAGGGCATCAAGACGGAGTTGCCGGATAAGAAAATCCGTTGAACCCAGTCAATTCGTCTGGATGGTGAAGATGATAGAGAACACTGACAGCCGCCATCGCAACATTTTGGTAACCTTCGACCGCCGCTGCCACAACCCTGTCCTGCATGAAGCTCCGCTCGACAAAAATGGCACCAGGATCCCGTGGCTCGGCCGGCGCAAAACCAAATTAGATTTCGCATAGGGAGGCTGCGAATGACTTCCCTGGAATTGTGAGGTCAATTGGGGCTGCCGAAATCGGCGGTCAAGGATTCCACATCGACCATCCACGCGAAGCGTTGAGGATGGCGTACGACGCGTTGTACAACTTGAGGCTCGACACGTTGTCAAACCAGAGCGTCACGACCGCATCAATTGTTGCGCAAGCCAAAATTACTGCGATCGCCGTGCGTCGATGTCGCAATCGGCGGAGACCCGTTAGCGCGACAATCAGCAGGAGCGCTGGTATCGTTGTCATGAGAACCATCGCCCAGCCATGAGTCGCAATGTAGTCAGGCGAATGTGAACCACGAGACCAGCCAAAGCCCTTCATTGCCGACATCAGCACTTCATGGATTACGGATTTCAGAAATGACTTTGGGAGTTGAATGATGGCAAGCGGCGGCGAGGCAATATTAAATTCAAGTAGCACCCGATCCGCCGTTCGGGTTCACCGAATTGATGTTCTGTCCGCTCGCTCTACTGGCAAGCCAGCGTTTCAGTGACTTCTGGCTTTCGGCAGATGGTTTACCCAAGATCAAATTGTCAGCGCTGATATCTTCATCCAGGCGAGGCCAGTGTATTCCTCGCCCACTCCCAATCAACCGCCAATCGGATCGTTCGTCGGAGTCTCCGTGACAGAGACGGGGAAACCAGGACAGCGGAGCGGAAATCGTTCGACCATCCGACAGCTTCACGGTCAGCAGGTCATCAGTAACTTCAACTGCGGTCAGTTGAACGTGCAGTGTGTCAATCGTTGAAGAAGTCATTCCAGATTTCCATCAGTTGTTTGTGATATCCCATGGTAATCTGCTCGATCTGCCGCAGTTCTTTTCCCGAACCCCTGCACCTCGTTAAAGGCGAGCTGGATCGAGCCACATCTTTGCATCGCAATCATCACGTTCCACATGTACGTGTGGCGGTTCATCCCCGTCGCCGGCATAGAAGAAGAATCGATACGGGCCAACTCGTAAAACGGTGGGCATCAATCACTCGCCATATTGTCTCGCATGGAACAAACAGAATTCGATGCCACAAACGCTTTCGGAAAGAACGCTCGTGTTCACCGGTCGGCGGCAAACGACTTTGACTTCAGGACCGACGCCGCCCGACGTTCCGTGTGCAACACATTGGTTCGACGCCGTCGTGAATTCACACGATTGGCGAACCGTGCCGCTCACAATCCTAGCTCCTTTCGCGAGGCAAGAGCGAGATTTTCGATCAGTGCGTCAGGGATGGGTTTTCGCGGAGAAAAGGTGACGCCGGTTTTTGTAGCCTTGAGTCCCGCAGCGGCAATATCGTCGGCATGGGCGGTAATGGCACCTTTGTTCACGTAGAGGCCACATTGCTTGCTGAAAGCTGCATAGCCCGCAATAACGGTTTTCCCGAATCCGAAGCCGGGCATATCATAGGCGATGATCTCTTCAGCGTCAGGAAGGGCTTTCGCAAGTTGTGCGCGAAGTTGAACCAACAGCGGCCGAAATTCATCTGGGGCCGCAGCGATAAATGCGTCATGGTCTGCAAACTTTGTCATACCCAAATTTCTCTTAAAAATGCAGTGGGGCCGCTCGGCAAATACTGTTCGGATTTCAGTCGGCGAACAATGTAAGTAAGGAGCGATGTTACCGGGATAAAATGGATTTCGGGAAGCATCGCTCCTGCGGGTGTAATTTTATCATGGTGCCTGAGACTTGCAACGCTGACTGATCAGCCTGCGATGGATGTCATGCGAGCCATTTCGACGGACTGACGCAGTGTGGAGCTGTGGTGCAATACCGTCCGAACACAGGACCTGCAGCGCGGCGAGGTTCCCGACCTGAGGACAGGTCGGGCTACGGTCCAAAGTCACGGAGCGACCAATCGCAGAATCCTACATGCCAGAGTTCTGGAGTTGATCGGCGCTGGGCACAAAACACAGGCAAAATGATTCACGGCGTTGGTTACTGGGGCGCACCTTGAGTAACCTCAATTATTCGATCCGCCGTGCCAGCGGGCAGTTCCTGGGTCTCGCCGCCGGGCCAGTGGATTTTTAGGGATTGGAAGGAATTCTGGTGGCCCAGGCCGAATGTGACCGGCAGTTCCACTTGAGACTGATAGCTGCGAGTGGGCATGACGGTGCGCATGAGGACTGTGCCATCGGGCAGTGTGAGATCAATCTGAGCGCCGATGGCGTCTTTGTTGCATGTGGTGCCGGTGAGACGGACTCGGAGCCAGTGGTTGCCGGTGTGCTGGTCGTTGCGGAGCAGGCGGGGATGGGCACCGGAAGAGAATAGGGCGAGGTCGAGGTCGCCGTCGCCGTCGATGTCGGCCATTGAGGCACCGCGGCCGACCATGCGTTTCATGAAGTCGGGGCTGGTCTTTGCTTCTGACAACATAACGAATTCGTCGTCCGCGTCGGGGCCGCAGTTCCACAGTAGATGGGGCGACTGCTCGTAGTGCTGGCTGACTTGAATCAGGTTGATATCTTCCTCCAGGTGCCCGTTGTTTTCGAACAGGTCCATGCGTCCGTCTAGATCGGCGTCGAGGAAGAAGACTCCAAATTTCAGGTCGGTGCGCGTCAGCGGGCCCAGGCCATTGGAAACCGCTTCGTCACGAAACAAGGGAATCTCCGCGCCGGGTGTCTGACAGACGTAGAGCGCCGTCATTTCTGTGGCGAAGTTGCCGATGGCGATGGCGAGAGCGTCGGTATTCCGAAAACAGGCAGCGTCGATTCCCATCGCGCCGCGGGCCCCGCCGCTGTTGTCGAAGGCGACTCCGGCTGTTGCCGCGCTTTCGACAAAGGTTCCACCCGGCTGGTTCAGCAGCAGCAGGTTTTGCACGGTGTCGTTGGCGACGATGATGTCCAGGAGTCCGTCTCCGTTGACATCGGGGAAAGTCACGCCGAGTGATTTTGACAGAGGAACACCGGTATCGGAGGCTCGAATCTGTACGCCAGCCTGTTCAGAAACGTCTGTAAACTTTCCATCACCGTCGTTTCTATAGAGATACGGAAACACGCCTTTGAAGTCCGCTGGACGGCCATAGGCGCGGAGCGTCCCGTCGAGCGTGAAATCCATCGAGGCGTCGATTTCGCGTGTCCATTCGATGTAGTTGCAGACGAATAGATCGAGATCGCCGTCATTGTCGTAGTCAAAAAATCCGCAGCTGGTGCCCCATGCCGTTTCATTGCCGGCGACACCTGCTTCGGTCGTGATGTCGAGAAACTTACCGCCGCCTTCATTGCGGAAGAGATGATTGGCTCCGACGCAGGTGACGAATATATCGACGTCACCGTCGTTGTCGAAATCTCCACACGCGACGCCGTTGCCGTACATTTCAATATCGAGACCGGAACCGGATGTCACGTTCGTGAATTTTCCGGTTCCGTCGTTGGCGTAGAGAGCCGACGTTGGTGGCGTCACGGGTTTTTCTTTCGCCCACGGCCAGACGGTGGAGTTGATACAGAGCAGATCCTGATCGCCATCATTGTCGAAGTCCAGAAACGCGCCGCCTCCGCCCATCGTCTCCGGCAGCAGCTTTTCGCCTTCTGCGCCGTTTACATGAACGAAGTCGATGCCTGCCGCTTCGGTAATGTCGGTGAATGGAATCTCTGGAATGACCATGCCGGGCAGGGCACGTTTTTCAGGGAGTACAGTTGGCTCGGCATGCATGATCCCTTTTTCGGGCGGTTTACTTGTCAGGTACCAGAAGAGTCCTCCAGCAACTGCCAGCGACAGGATTCCAGCCACCGACCAGCGAAGCGCCGAACCAACAACGTCGTCGTTCTGGATTTCTTCAGTTTCCGCATCAGGGTGTTTGTTGTTCATGGCTTTGCCTTTCCGGTGTTTTCATTGCGCTGCAGGTCGTAGATGACCAGGGCTTCCGCTGCAAAGTCAGCGGCTGGATACTTTTGTCGGGCCGCGCTGACCGCCTGCCCGCGAGCGGTATCGTCGGTCTTGTATTTGGCGTGCAGCCGCTGATGCTCAGCAGATTTATCGCTGTCGCCAAGCTGCGAATATAGCTGACCCAGGTTGTAGTGCGCATCGACGTTTTCCGAATCGATGACGAGTGTCTTCTGAAAGACAGCAACGGCTTCCTGCAATCGTGCCTTTCTCTCGTCCGCTCGAGCGTCTCCACGAATCTGAAGAGCGCGGTCAAAAATCGTCTGCCCGAGCAGATTGATGACTTCATAGTCCAGACTGAAGTCGAACTTCCGTTTCACCGTATCGTCGCTGCGATATTCCAGCACCTGCCGGAAATTCTGTTCGGCCTCTTCCAGCCGTCCCTGCTGGCGATTGATCACGCCGCTGAGCCATGCCATCGTCCATGGTGGTGCGGTATTGTCCTTTTCCTTGTATTCGGCGGCACGCGATATGGCCGCAGCTGCCTCGTCGAGTTGTCCTGGGCCAGCTTCCGCGACCAGTGTGCGAGCGAGATTCAGCGGCCCGTCAAATCGTTTCATTTCCTCCAGTTTTGTGAAGGCTTCGGTCGCCTGCTTGAGCTCGGCTTTCCCCTTGAGCAGCATCCCGATGCCGTAGTCATTCCAGCGTTGCCACTGGGGCACTCCTTCTCGATCAGGATTGGTGACTTCCGCAGCAACACCTTCCACTGGAAACGTTACGTTGTCTTCAGCGAGCAGAATGATGGGCAGTTCATTGCGATAGGTTTCGCCGTCCTGATGGCCTCGGATCGGTTTTCCAAGTTTCGCCATCTTCTGATCGACGAACTCCATGTATTGGGTGTCGAACTTGCGATAGAGCAAACGCAGCTTCACGTTGACAGGAGCCGAAACATCCTGCGGCATTGTGAAACTGTAGTGGACGGTCTGGCCGGCTCCCGGTGGAATCTGATGCATGTAGAGCGGCGTGAAGATGTCCTGGGCATTGCGGCGATCGATTCTATTGCCGTCCTTATCGAGCATGAAATTGTTGACGAAGTGTGACCAGGGATCAACGCTGTTGTCGTCGTGCATGGTTCCACTGGCACCGATCTTTTGATCACCGGATGTGACAGAAACTTCCAGCCAGATCTCGTTAGAGTCGGTTGTGCCCTGCGTAAAATGGTGTCCCATTTTGACGGTGCGAATGACGGTCTCCAGCAGGTATTTGTTACCGGGTTTCAGCGTCGGCACTGTTGGGCGAAGTGGTGCCGTGAGTTTTCCGTCAACGGTGCCGCCGTCACGGACCCCGAAGACGTCCACGCGCATGATGCCCTTCATAAATTCTTTGTGGGCATCGATGGCGTCGTCGTTGTTGGTGAGCCAGTTGATGCCGGTGTTTGCGGACGGGAAGAAGTGGTTGTGCGTCTTGAGCTTGCCGGAATCGTCGAAGTATTTGGCTCCGAAGTCATTGGATTCCTCCAACGGCATGTGGCAGCCGTTGCATTGGGTTTGAGCGGCTGGCGGATAATAGAAACTGCGAGCTCCGTGACCAGACACGCCACTCAGCAGCCAGCTGTCGTAGTGGTTTTGGCCGCGCAGCCATTCTTTGTAATGGTTGAGCGTGAACGGCAAATTCACTTTGTGGCATGTGCTGCAGAACTCAGCGGTTTTGTGCAGCGGTTTCAGGAATGTCTTCTTGTGGAACGACGGTTTGGCTTTGACGAGCTGATTGTTCACCCACTGCAACAATTCGTTCTTGCTGGTCGCAAACGGGTAATGGATGGGTTCTTCGATCGTGAAGTCGGAGTTGCCTTGACTGCTGTTGACGTTGGTAATGGCGTGGCAGACCGTGCAGGTGATGCCGGCTTGTGAGGTCGGATGATTGAGCATGTCATACTTCGGATCGTCAAACGCGCCGCTGAAGAACGGCACGGGGTCGTGGCATCCGGCGCAGAATCGCGATCCCTGAACATTGCCGTCGCGCTTCATCCCAACTTCCCGGGTTTCGGAGACGCTCGCAAGGTACGCGGGATTGTTGAACGAACTGAAGTGATGTGCGCTCTTTGCCCAGTCGTCGTGAGCATCTTTGTGGCATTTGAGGCAATAGTCGTTCATGTCGAGGACTTCGGCCGAAATGAAGTTGCCGGTTGCAGTGCGGGCGAGTGACGGTTCGAAGTATTGCACGCCTTCTTTTGGGCCGACGACGTTCCAGTCACGTGGATCATTGGCCTGCATCATCACCATGCCGACTGCGGTCGCTCCGGCCAGCCCAGCCCAGACGAGTCCCTGTTTCCAGCGCATTTTGGGACCGACAAGTCGGTGCATGAAATACAGCCAACCACCGATGACAGGGCCGCCAACGTGCGCCCAATAGATGATATTGCGGGCTAGCGGACTTTTCAGATCGATCAATCCTTCAACACGCATCAGCAAAAAGCCGGAGACGAGTACCAGAATGCAGACGGAAAACAGGGCGTAGCCGATCATGACCGTGCGGCGAATCTTGCGGTCTTTCGTGTTCCGCATGTGAATCAGCCCGAACACAATGAATGGGATGACGATCAACAAGCCGACAACGATATGGACCAGAAACATCCACGTGTAGAACTGGTCTTCATAAGTTCTTTTCGTCCACCACTGCATAAACGTCACGCCCGCAAGGTAGGCGCTGTTGGCACCGATCACAGCCAGCAGTGTGAGCACAATGTTGAACACAATTCGCAGCTTGGGTCCGATCGCTTTTCGGACGATTTTCTTTGGACCGGCGGCGCTGACCGGGCCAGACAAGGTCTCGGACATGGAACATTCACTTTCTGAAGGAGCAACGCTGACCACGGACACGGGGCAGCAATTGCGAAAATGCCAAAAGACGTTGGCGCTGAAAAGCAGTCAGCGAAACGGAGTCTTATCAGCCGGAACACGACAGCGTCCGGTTCTGCGAAAACCGTGAGCTAGCGCTCAGCGGCTGATTCAAGAGCGACACTGTTGACCGCTCGATGCTAGCCAACTTGTTCCGGGGGCACTTCGATCAGCAGCGGGTAGCCACGCAGCGCGCGGGCGGGAGAATTCAGATCTCGACGGCGAAACACATCGCGGGGCAGTTCGACCTCGCGTTGACCTTGTACCAGGCGATCGTGGCTGCTGCCTCCGACACTTGTTGGCGGGGCGATTGGCAGCGAAGGCGCAGGATTTCGCCTGCAGTTTGGACCGGAACAGGGCGGCGCAGGCGAAGTCGGAGTCTTGCGAGTTTGCTCCACATTCTTTGCGTAGCTATCGAGTTCTGAAGTCAACGATTTGCCAGTATCGCGATGTTGAGCAGGCGTGTGGAACCGGGAGTACACGTAGTCGCCGCAGGACGCGAAACAGTCCGCCGTCGTCAGGAACGCAGCCACAGCCGACGCGGCAAGCAAAGCAGCGCGGAATCTGAGGCGTTGTGTTTTGACGATTTGGGTCAAAGGTTCTGTCCGAATTACACCACTTCAAGTCCATTTTTTATTCCTGCCGCCAACGGCAGGACTGAAAAAACGGGAGTTCTTTTTTTTGGTGTTGGTTCTAGCTCTGCATTATCTTCACCATCCGGGCGAGCCGGCTGTCGATTTAATCCAGAATCGTGAGCGGCACGGCGCTAGCCGCCGGTTTTTGCCAGTATTTTACAAACAATCACCGGCGGCTAGCGCCTTGCCGCTCACTAAATCGACAGCCTGCGAGCCGGATAGGGCGGTTCTCCAGACATTTCAAAGTAGAAGCGATCGCAGGATGCTACGCTCATCCTTTGTAGTTCCGCCAGAACGAAATGATGCCCGCAGAGATATTTTAGCGCAAAAAATTCGCTACGCTACGCGTCATGAGCGAACTGCCCGTCATCAGCGTCACGGAACTTGTCACGGCTTTTAAGGAAGTCGTTGAAACGGCGTTGCCGCCGTGCAGTGTCGAGGGAGAGATCTCGAATTGCCGCATGAGTCCCGCCGGGCACTGGTATCTGACGCTCAAAGACGAAACCGCCGAAATAGGTGGAGTGATCTGGCGAAGTGCGGCAGCCCGGCTGAAATTTGTGCCCAAAGACGGCATGAAAGCTCTGGCGACCGGATCATTGCAGGTCTGGGTCGCCCGGGGATCCTGCCAGTTTGTGATCACCAGACTTATGCCGCAGGGAATTGGTGAGCTGGAGATGGCATTTCGTCAGCTCCGCGACAAACTAGCGGCGGAGGGGCTTTTTGACGAATCGCGAAAGCGGCTGATTCCACGCATTCCGAAGCGAATTGCTCTGGTGACGAGTCCGACCAGCGCCGCCGTCCGTGACATGATCCAGGTGATCACCCGCCGCTGGCCCGCCGCGAATATCGTCGTGGTTCCCGTGCGAGTTCAGGGTGACGGAGCTGCGGACGATATCGTGAAAGCCCTGCGAAACGTCCACCGGATTCCGCAGGTGGACGTGGTCATAACTGGTCGCGGCGGTGGGAGTCTGGAAGATTTGTGGTGCTTTAACGAGGAAAAGGTGGCGCGTGCGATCGTCGCGTGCCGGATCCCCGTGATCAGTGCGGTGGGGCACGAAATTGATGTTTCCATAGCGGACCTGGTCGCCGATCGCCGAGCGTTGACTCCCAGTGAAGCCGGTGAACTTGTCGTGCCATCGGCAATTGATCTCAGGGACACGCTGGAGCACACGGTTCATCGGATGCGGCAGTTGCTGAGAAACCGCGTCGATCGCGTCCGCCTGCAACTCAGCGCGATTGAGGCCAGATCGGTGTTCCAGCGGCCCATGACACTGGTCGATCAGCGACGCCTGACGTGTGATGAACTCGGACAACGCGCCGTCACCGCGACGCGGCTGTTCGTCGAACGCCGACAACAGCAGGTCGCCAGAACAGCGGCGTCGCTGCACGCATTGAGTCCCCTGCAGGTGCTTTCGCGAGGTTTTTCACTGACACAGACAGACGACGGCCGAATCGTCCGGAGCGTCGATCAGGTTGCCGCTGGGGATCTGATTGTGACGCGACTGGCAAAAGGAGTTGTGAGATCCCGCGTCACAGAAGCTCCGGGAGACGACGGTTAGCGGTCCTGTCCAAAATCAACTTCTTGATCCTGAATGCTGGCAAGTTCGCGCCGCTGGACTTTCCCGTCGGCGGAGCGACGGGTGTACTGTACGCCCATCGCTCCGCCGACGGGACTTACAGCTCTTGCAGACAATTATTTCTTGACCGTCACAAAATTCGTACCCGGCTTTTCTGTCAGCAGCAGATTTCGAAAATGGTATTCCTGCGGCTTGTCATTGCTGTGGATCTGAAGGCCAAGAGCACAGGCCTGCAACATCTGTGGCTTGTCCGTAAAGTCGAAAACTTCCTTACCGTTTGCTGCCATTCGAATGCGATCGCCGTTGACGAGGATTTCGAGCTGATTCCATTCACCCTGTTTTTCCAATTGCGGACCAGCGCCAACCGGAGCGACTCGATTGCGACGATGTGCATCCCAGATGCCCCAGTCGTGACAGAACATTAACAGGGGGCCTTTGAAGCCGAATTTGTTCTCGCCAGCGTCTGTGAACTGCTCGCCAAGAGCTGCAACTGCGGAGTGCATCGTGGAATACTTTTCGCCCATCGTTTGTTTCACCTCCAATAGCAATCGAAACTCACGAACTTTTTTGTCCGTGAACAAATACGTGCTGCTGGCCACTTTATCGTCATTCGCACCACGGATCATGCCATGGTCAACGGTCCAGCGAGTGGCATCGCCTTGCCATCCGGTCAAATCTTTTCCATTGAACAACTGCTGAACAGTTTCAGTTTTTGGGATCAAAGCTTCGGCGACCGTAGGTTCGTTGAAATCGGTCACTGGCTGTTCAAGGTTGAGTTCTTTGATCCAAGTGTTGCGATAACGAACGTCGTGCCCTTCGCACTGCAGTTTCAAACCGCCGGGAGTATCGCTGATCCCTTGGCCATCTTCATTTGCGCCGTCGATACCGGAGTTTGCTCCGCCCCACACCTGATTGATTTCAAATTCGGTATGCACTTTTTGTCCGTTGAAGTACATCGTCGCGCGA
>JBBQSE010000028.1:0-35750 GCA_038214195.1 Planctomycetales bacterium | reverse complement strand
CAGATTTGTCGCCTTCTCAAGTCTGACCCACGCACGAAACTGGTGCCCGTGATGATGTTGACGGCTCGCAGCGGGGAAACGGACGAAATCTTGGGTTTCAATATGGGGGCCGACGATTACGTAAAAAAACCGTTTCGAGTGCAGCCGCTCATCCATCGGATCAAACCCCTGCTGCGGCGGGCTGATACTTCCGAAGCAGCAAAAACCGCGATCACACAA
Organism: Planctomycetales bacterium; assembly: GCA_038214195.1. Taxonomy (GTDB): domain Bacteria; phylum Planctomycetota; class Planctomycetia; order Planctomycetales; family Planctomycetaceae; genus SXXK01. Next base: position 35,531 of record JBBQSE010000028.1, on the reverse strand, counting down.
CACGGTATTGAAATCGACCGCACGAATCATCTGGCCAGGTACAACGGGGTCGAACTGGACCTGACGCCGACTGAGTTCCGAATGTTGTGGACGCTGATGTCACAGCCGGGTCGCCCATTTTCCCGCAACGAGTTGATGGAAACATCTCGCGGAGAAGACGCAAACTCCCTCGAACGCACAATTGATGTGCATGTTCGATCGCTCCGCAAGAAGCTGGGTGATTCTCCGGACCTGATCGAAACGGTTCGTGGCGTCGGTTACCGCTTTGCGCGAAGATAGAGCGAAACCAGGCTCGGATCAGGCACTTCTGCCAATCAGCAAATTTTGCCGCAGTCAGCCGCCAGGTTGCCATTTCCCCGGCGTTTCACGATCTGATCGGCAATCGACAAAATCGTTGCGTTTGATTCTCCTAACTTGATCCGCAAAATCGGAACATTTTCACAAGTCGGCGGAAAGGAACGTTCGATATCAGGAAAGACGTCATATTTCTGGCGTTCGATCTCTGGATTCATTTAGTCGCGACTCTGCGACAATGATCCGAAAGTCAGGATTTGATCCATGAATTCGCCTACGATGATAACCGGGAAGAAACCCATGCAGACGTTTGGCAGCAAGTTGCGAAGAGGTGCCGTGGTGGCGGTCATCTGTCTGTCCACAATGACTAACAGCGGATGCACCCTGACTGGAGGATTCATCTCAGTTGTCTGGCGAGGAATGACGTTCTGGCAAACACTGCCACCGGTGCCGATCTCGGCGTACCAGAGTCAGCAAATTGAAGACAAGCTCTGGGAAGACGAACGCTACAATCGCACTCCCGTGCTTGATCAAGTTGAAGGTGACGTGTTTTGCGTGGACCCGCCAAGTGAAGATCAGGTCATGCGATCAATGCCCAACACTCCCGAAGGCGGATTTGCGTTCTTTCAGGAAACTCAGTTCAACAACGTCAAGATCGTGGTTGAACCGTTGGTTGACCGTCTTGATGACTGTAAAGTGTACCCGCTGGCCGGTCCCTGTCGTCTGCACCACTGCCACTACAAATGCACAATCTACTACGACAAGACCATTCGAGCTTACTGGCCGATCCCGTTCAGCCATACGGATCAGTCGGTTGAAGTCGTCTACATCGACAAAGATCATCTGATTCGCTGTGCCGGACCCACAGGGATGTGATGACGGTGGCGGAACCACTCCTCAGATTTGAAGCCCGACCGGAAACGGTCGGGCTTTTTTTGGTGTCAGGCTTGTCGAACTCGTCACACTTACGAAAACTGTGTCAATCTGCGATCATGTGATTCGGAGTTCGGGTTGATTGCTTCCGGAAATCGGCAACCGTTGAATCCCGGATTTCACCTGGAGAACAGACGCCCTGCCACCGCAGAGCGTTTCGCATGGTGCGCTCCAGTGACACTTTTCAATTTCGAACTGGGAAAGCGCGGAACGACTGCTGCTCGAAAGTGTGTTCATGCCGGAGTCTGCCGCAGAGCAAGATTCACCGCAGGTTGGCAAACTGCCCAAGGTGCCACCCCCGCTGCCGCCTCGCGCCGAAGATCAGCCGCCCATCGTTGAGGATACTCCCGAATTCATCGACCCGGAGAGTTTGGCTTTCCGCGAGGTTGCCCCGAAGGTGGATCTCGATGAGTCCGAAGAAGAACCGCTCAGTCTGTTTGAACGTCTTGCATTCGCGGTAAGTTCGCTCGCGTCGATGAGTTTCGTGACTTCCGCCATGTTTCATCTTATCGCCTGGGGACTTGCTCTGGTGCTGCTGCCGCTGTTCGGATTCGACTGGTTGGAATTTAATCGGGAACCACCACCGCCGCTGGCAGCTTCACTCAGCGACAAAGAAGTTCTCGACAACCTGCCGCAACTGGAAATCGTGGGCAGCATCGACATTAGAACGGAGAAGCCAAAAAGCAGTCTGCAGCAACTGGCTCAGCAAATGCAGCAATCCGATGCCGCATGGTTAAAATCGGCTAATGCAGAATTGTTCAATCCTGAGTCAGATGGCGCACAAGGCGCGGACGATGGCGGTGGCGTTCTGCTGAAAGTCCCTGAGGGAGGTTTCGCGGTCACGAAAGGAAGCTTTACCGCGTTCACAATTCCCGCCACGCCTCAGCCGTTGAAACCTTACAGAATTGTGATTGAAGTCCGGTTGCCGGGCGATGTTAAAAAATATCGCGTCAATGACCTGAAAGGGGAGGTCATTGGGACCGACGGGTACAAACAGTCTCTGCCATATGACCGAAACGCACCATCGGCATCGCGCGCGCCGTCGGCAAATGGCAAGGAAGTCGTGATTGAATCTTCAACCAGCATCGACGTGATCAACAACCGCGTGCAAATCATCATCGTTGTGCCAGGCGCTCGCAACCTCGTCATGGACCGCATCAAGATCCATTCCCGCCGTCTGCGTGAAGATCAGGAACTGACGCTGACATTCGGCCGAGCACGAACTCCGGACACCGAAAACCCGGACAAGTAACAGAAACACCAGAAAGCGTGACGTCATGAAAAGAGTCGATTTCATCAGTCCTGCAGCTCGCCTCGAAGACGCCTTAAAGCAGCTGGAAATGGCGTGGATGGCAACACGGGAACACTGGCATGATTCCATCAGCCAAAAAGTGGAGGATGAATTTCTGCTGCCTATCCACGGTCAGGTTCGCACGATGCTGGATGCCACCAGCAAGATGTCGCTAAAGATGCGAAAAGCCGAACAGGATTGCCTGCATCCACGCGAACGCAGCGTATCACTTTGAAAGCAATGCGGATCCTCACATTTTCTTAACACACATTTCCTACCACTCGGGAGGTTTGGTTACTGACATATTCCTGCAGCGACTACTCGATGCAGATTATTGGCGATCGTCGATAATGCTGCGATCGAGTCGAGGATGGTACTGATGCGAACGAGCGGTCACGCTGTTTCTTCGTTCTTGAGACAGCCTAAACGTCTGGCAAGATATGCCGCCGTGTGCCTTCCGTTGATGTGCATTTGCTGTCTCGGCTGTGGTGACGGAGAGGATTTCAGCAAGCCGCCCACGCAAATTCAAAGCCAGCTCAACAAGGCGGCAAAGCCCGAATCGGGGCAACGGCAGCAGATCGATCCAACCGCTGCAGACTCCAATACTTTGGATCAGACACGCAGCGAAGGTAGTCCATCGCCGGAAGGCAATTCCGAAGCGTCTGCTGGCACGGAATCCGCGCCTACTGGTACAGCGGCACCGCAGGTTGCCAAATCCGATTCCTCGCTGTCGATGCCGCCACCCAGCAGTCCTTCTGGCAGAGAAGCCCCGGCTGAGCCGCCCACCGTCGCCTCGTCTCCCCCTGCTGGCGACGGATCGGAAGTTCTGACGGCGAGCGGAAAGTCGGCTGAGGCGATTGCGGCAAAAAAGGCCGACAACAGCAAGAAATCTGTCATGGGTAATGCCGGGGGGCTTTTGGGCAGTCTCAAAGGTTCCGGAGCGAAGGGCTCGGGAGACAAGCCAGACCCCGTTTCAAATCCAGATCCGGATGTGCCCGCTGCGATAACGAGATTTGGCAGATTTGCCTTGTCACGCGATCAGTGGCTGCAATTGGCGACGCAAATGACCAGGCAGTTCTTCGTCGCATCTACGCCAGACGGCAGCGGAATTGCAGGATCCACTGGAGAACGCAGCCTTGAAGTTATCGATACCCGGCTCGATCTTCGCAGTCGCGCGATGGCACCAGGAAGCCGGATGACGCAGGATTCCGCATCACCAATTCACATTCCGGTGTTTGGCTTGCCAGGAATCATTAATTCACTGGAACTCTCAAATGACGGCCAGCAGATTCTCGTCGGGACGACCGACGGTCGGCTGCTTGTGCGAAGTGCGGCGAGCACCGCCGATTGGGATCTGTTTGCGAGAGATCTGTTTCTGTTTCAGGATGAGAATCGCAGGACGGCACGACTCAGCGACACCGCGATTGTGGCGATTCGCTGCCTTCCGGACAGTCGGTTCCTGACGATTGACGCTAACGGAACTTGCGCATTCTGGAAGATGACGGAGGCCGTGTTGCCCGTCACGCCGATTCTGGACATGACAGTCGAGCAGGCGAAGGCAATGGAAGCCGAGACAGTGTCCGTTGCACCCGTGGCATCGTTCCCGGTCTCCGGGTTTCAGATCCTCAGCATCAAAATTGATGCCGATCAAAATCTCGGGGCGATTGTGACTTCGTCCGAAGAAGTTTACGTCTTCCGAACCGATACGGGCGAGTTGAGTGAAACTCTGAAAGCGGAGCGGTTCGCCGACACTCAGCCGGTGTGCGTGGAATTTATCGCCGACGGCACCGAAATTCTGGCCGGTCTGGCTGATGGTCGCATTCTCCGTCGAGCACTGATGGGAACTGCCCCTGTGACTGGTATCGACGATCACGGTGATACAGTGGATTATGGCGTGGTGTATGTGCCTGATGTACAGGACCACGTGAGTTCGATCACCAGTATTCGAACGATTCCCGGCAGTCGTGCTATTTACTTTGGGACGATCGATGGGACCGTCGTTCGGTTTGACACCGCTTCGAAGCGGATTGAACAGACAAAGAAGCGACATGCGGCACCAGTTATCAAGTTTCTAGCGACCCCGCACGGCATGCTGTCGATTGGCGTTGACCGTCAGGCGCAGCTGTTTGATGTTCCCGTGACACCACAATCCGGCGGTGAGAATTCTGAGGTAACCTTTCAATTGCCTCCGGACGAAACTCTCAATGAACCCGCGGCTGACAAAGCGCTAGCGCAGAACGCGGCCGCCGACACAGCGAAGTCAACCCGACCGGTCCGACGGCGCGTCCCGGAAAAGCCTCCGGTTGATCTAAGCCTGGCGGGCATTCGGCCCGGTGATGCGGCTCTGGCACTTTACAATCATCAGTTGCGCGCGTCTGCGAATCCCGCGAAAACACTTGAACTTCGAAAGCAGATCCTGCGACATCAGGGAGCAAACTCGATCGCAGAAAGTCTTGGAATACAACCCGCTGAAGTTCCTGACGGAGAACTATTACGGGCCGGAGAATTAGCCACGCAAATGCAGTTTTCGGCCGGCAATTGGTCACGCGTGCTGCTCGCGATTTCTGATGATGGGGCGACGGTCGCAGCCCAGCATCGTGGTGAACCGGATCCGTCGGGGCCACAGGCGATTGCCAGGGCGTTGAGCCTGTTTGACATGACGACCCGCACATCGCTCCGGCACTGGACACAGCACGGTCCTGCTCGAAGTCTGCACTTGAATCTTCTGAATCATGTGGTGGTCGGTGATCCCGGCACGACATGCTACTGGAACGCCACAGGATTTGCCGAGATGGATCCACTAAGGCCGGTCGCTTCCAGCGCCGCGTCCACGGACTTGAAGCACCTGTTCCTTGGAAGCGCCGGCAGGATTGGCATTGTGGAACCTGCACTGACTCGCATCACACTCAGTGATCGTTCCAAATTGACGGGCGTTGAACTCTTTGAATCCAGAATCACAGCGATGGCATTGTCCGGTGCCGGCGATCATTTGTACGTCAGCACGCGGGAACGTGATCAGGTGCGGTTGCTTGATGTTGAGCCCCAGACACTTTCGATTCAACAGGAAATATTTCGTCATCCTTTCAACGGAAGAATTCCGGCTGACTCGAAAGATGTTTCGCTGGCACTCAAAGCGGGAACAGTTCTCATCCAGCCGTCACCATCAGACAAGCTGATGCTGACATGGGGATTTTATGACGGTGGAGAAAAACTGCTGTTGTGGAAGCGCAGCGGCGCGGGATGGCCCCAGGAAAACATGGTTGTGATCAATGTTCCTGGCAGCAGTCCCGATCTGGAGTCTGTCGATGCGCCGGTGACATTCGTCAACGGGCAGGACAGTCGCATCGCGATCATGACGGCCACCGGCGTCATGATTTTGAGCACGCGAAAGCCGGAAGTCGAAAAATTTGTACCGATCCCGGCGGTCAGCGGTCATCGTCCTCCGTGCGTTTTTTCCCCGGATGGCAGATGGCTGCTGATCGGAGATGGCGAGGGCAATGTCTGGGCTGGATCGCTGCTGAGTCTCGACCGTAAACCGATCAGGTTCAGCGCTCACACAGGACCAATAGCCGGTCTCGCGATGTCCTCCAACGGACAATACCTTGTGACGATCGGCGAAGACAGCCTGCTGCGTTCCTGGCGTGTGGACGGATTTCTGAAACGCTGACTTGACCGCTTCATCCACCTTCATGATTCTGATATCGTTGAAGCTGTTCCAGTTTTTGTTTTTCAAGGCCAGATCTCATCAGCTGAATCGCAAAAATTACAGCCGAAGTCACCACAATGGCGAGAAGGGCGATGCCCAGACCCATCATTGCTTTCCGACTGAGTTTCAGACCGAAGACCTTTTCGCCGATAATCAGATCGTCTGCCGAATTGCCAGCGAATGAATTGGAACTGCCCGACGATCCAACACCTGGTTCCGGAAGCACAGTGAGGGTCATCAGGTTTGCCGCGATCCGCAGGCGTGTCCCGCACTGAATGCAGCGGCCGCTGCGCTCGGCATGTTCAGCACGCAGTCGCAGCTCTTTGCGACACTGTGGACAGTCGATGATGCCTGCTGCCTTCGCTTTCGAAACTCGTCCCGTGTTGATCAGAGTGCCTGATGAGCCTGGGATTCGGTCGGATTGCACTGGACTTTTCCGTCTGACGCTGGTGGAGTCCGCCTGTGACTTCGCGCTTGAATCTGCCGGCTTCTTTGGACGAAGTATTGTTTTCGGAGCAGGAGGCACTGTGGCCTGAGAACCTGACAATCCGGCGATTGCCGCTTCGGCAAATTCTACACACGTCGCAAATCGTACTTCCGGCTTCTTGCTGATCGCCCGCGCGAGAGCCATTGCGGTCGGTACCGGGACGGCTTTTCGAACGTCGCTGATCAACGGCAGCACGCGACGCGTCTGGTTCACCATCGTCGCCGATGGGGACTTGCCGAGCATCGGAGCAGTCCCGACCAGCGTGTGGTAGACCGTGATTCCCAGAGAATACTGATCCGCCCGCCCGTCATAGTCCTGCCCGAGCACGATTTCCGGCGCGACATAATTCGGAGTTCCCACAACAAACCCTGCAGCCGTTTCATCCACGGAGTTTTCATCGGGTTCGCCATACATGATTTTTGTAAGACCGAAATCACTCAGAAAGGCGTTGCCAGCCTCATCGAAGAGTATGTTGGCCGGTTTCACGTCACGATGCACGACTTTTTGCTTGTGCGCAAAATCCAGAGCCTTCGCGACTTCAAGCAGCCAGGTTCGCATCGAATTGACGGACAATGCCGTCGGCTGGCCATTTTTTGACTGCATTTTGTCCAGCAGGCAACCGCCGGACAGGTACTGCATGACGACATACGGAACGTCGCAGTGCAGCCCCACATCCAGAATGCCAACAATGTGCGGATGCTGGAGCTGAACGAGCAGTCGAGTTTCGCGGCGAAAGCGTTCGCGCAGACCGACGTCTTCCAGCTTGTGTTTCTTCGGAACCTTGACCACGACTTCTGTTTCCAGTCGATGATCAAACGCCCGATACACAATCGCCATGCTTCCCGTGCCAACGCGCGCAACGATCTTGAACCGATCGTCCGAGAGTGAAGCACCAATCAAAAATTCCGGGTCGAGCAGTCCCGCTGCCATTGGGAGTACTTTCTCAAGTAAGAACTCGTTCGGAAATACCTTGCCGTATCGGCGGCATCCTGCCGCCGCTAAATCTCGTAATTCCTGCGGCGGCAAGATGCCGCCGATACTTCGATTGGGTAACTTATTTCCGAACGAGTCCTAACGATCACGTCCGTGATCCGGATGACACACGCAATCGCGAAAACTCCTTCGCGTTGCGGCGAACAGGGTACGGCAGCACGACCTTCCGGAACACGCCATCGGGTTAATTCTGTGTTAACCTCGCCGAACTCCAGCGATTGAGGATGTGACTGGAGGATTCTTCCGGAACACGCAGGGCACCGGCGACGCCGAAGTCAGTTAACATTCACTCATTCTTAAGAAACGGTCTCTAGAAAAGCATGTCAATTCGACCTCTCGGGTCTTGGTCGATGGAGCAACATCCCACGCTGCCTAACACGCTCAAGCCGAAATAAGCGTCACCAGAACCATTCTTCCTGCGGAATTTACTGTGTCCAATTCGTCCGGATCCTCTGTTCGGAAAGCTTTGCCAGACGGGCACGATTTGATCCAGACCGTATTGCTGGTCGATTCGCCGCACATCACCGGTCCGGTTGGAAATTTTTTGCGTCAGACCGGCTGGACTGTGCATGAAGCGTCCAACTGCGGTCAGGCTCGTGGGCTCGTCGCGCGCTACAAGCCTGAATTTGTGATCATGGAATTGCTCCTGCCACTGGAGACGGGATTCGAGTTCTGTGCCTTTTTGAAGAAAGCCGACTGCCGCACCGCCGTTATGATCTTTACGGAGGTGCATCTCGACGAGGCCCGAAACCTGGCGATGTGGGCGGGGGCTGATGCGTTCCTCGCGAAGCCCACCGATCCCAATCATCTCTACTTTCAGATCTTAAAAACTGCACAACGTGTCAGTTTTCGAATTCAAAAGGCGGAAGTGGGGATGGGAGGCAGTATTTCTTTTCGCTGTCGGTGTGGAAAACAATTGAAAGTTGGTTCGCAGCACGCCGGCCGGGCCGTTGTCTGCCCCGGTTGCAGGAGTCTGGCGAAGTGTCCCGAGTCCATGCTGGATTCCGGGACACTGTATCGATCGCTGATGGAGGAGCGGCGCGGATTGCGTTCCAGCCTGACCGGTATTGAGTGCCCCGGCTGCCACAAAATCGTGGATCCTCGAAAATGTCGCGTTCGCGATCACGATGAATGTTATTGCTGTCAGCGACAGCTCAAAGTGTCAGCGGACTTCCTGGAGCAATGGCTGTTGTTCTTTGGGGACCAGAGACCGGATGTCCCGGTGACGGATTTCAATCCTCTGCGCTACATGTTTGTGCAGTGCGAAAAATGCCGCAGCCTGCATCAATATTTTCGCGACGCGGATACACCTCTTCCCTGTTCCTGTGGACATCAGCATTCTCTGCCATCGATTCTCGGCGTTCCGATTTCTCGCGCGGCGCTCACCAGCACAGGTCGCCTGTTTGAATTCCGATTGACAGACGGTCGCAACAAGCTGTTTCTGCTTCCCTCGAGACGCAAATGGATCGTCGGCAGCGCTTCGTCCTGCGCACTCGCACTGCCGGACCAGCCGCTGCAGCCTCAGCACTGCTATCTTCGAAACACTCCCGATGGCCCAACCCTGATGCCGCTTGATCCCACAGGGAAGACGACCGTCAATGGAAAATCGGTGGCAAGTCTGACATTACTTAAACCCGGTGATCAAATACAGCTCGGGAGCGTCCAGTTGTCCCTGCATGGGACTCCAGAACGCCAGTTACGACGACAATTGTACAGCGTGCTGAATGAAGTCGCGGAGCATCAAAAAATAGATGGCGAACTGCAACTCGCAGAACCGGCGGCCAGAATTCTTCAGCATCACTGGGAACTCCAGCGTTTGCGGTGGATTGAGCACCGGCGAAACCACGCGAGTCCCGCTTCCTCTGAATCCAGTACGCTTCATCAAATCATTGGTGAACATCTTCATTGAATCAGGACACTCATACTATTCTTGTCGTTTTCCTGCGTCGTGCTTGCTGCCACCATGATCCTGCAATGTCACGGCCCATTGCGAACACACATCGGGAAATTATGCCATGCAAACGCAATGGGCTGAATCTGAACGCATTCGAAAGAATTTAGGCGTCAAAACTGCTTACCTGGAGCCCCAAATCGTTAAATATTCGCACTTGCAATCCGGCTGGTAGCGAACAAGTGGCCACGGCCTGACGATGTCATGCGATTTGATTTGACATGCCCGGTCGCAGGTGTACTGTTTAGCAGAACCGTTTTTTGGCATGATTCATGCCATCTCGGGGATGTTTGTTCCCAGAACTGCAGAACGAGGCATACCCGTTACCCATGTCCGCCGATATCTTTATCTCTTATCGAGGAGCGGATCGCGTCCTCGCGCGCAAGCTTGAGAACCGATTGCGCAGCCGATGGGGCAGCCGTGTGTTCCGAGACGAAACCGGTGTGACCTCGGGGCGCCATTGGGCAAAGGAACTCACGGATGCGATGCAGGAGGCGCGCGTCGTCATTGCACTGATCGGGCCCGGTTGGCAAATCTCGTCCGATGAAAAGGACGATTGGGTTCGCCGGGAACTTGCCACGGCGGTGAATGGTGCGAAGCCGATTCTTCCTGTGCTGGTTGGAAAATCTGAAGAGTTACGACCGAAGCTTGCGAGTATGCCCGAGGCATTTCAGCGGCAAGCGGTTGTTGTCGGTCCCGAGTTGGCTGGCTTTGACATTCACAGAATCGCCAAGGCCCTTGGTCAGCTAGGCGCTTTTCGTACCGACGACGCCAGTACACTTGCGTCTCGTCGCGATGAAATGGTTCCCAAATCCGCTTTGGAGCAGGCCGAACAGGCCGTTTCTGCAGGGCGATCATTGCTGATTGTTGGTTCATCGGGTTCCGGTCGTAACGCGCTTGTCCATCGACTTGTCGATGACCAGGTGAAGCAGGGGAATCTCGTCGCGACCTACGGTCTTGAATGCGGAGTTGGACTGCGACACACGCACGCCCTGATCTCCGGATGGATTAAGTCGCTCAGTGATGTGTTCACGGATCTCAATTCTCCGTATTCAGCGAAGAATGCCGGGAGATCGCTGGTCAAATCTGTTCTGGAGGCCGGTCCGGATTTGTTGAGCCGCAGGGTTGTCAAGGCGAGCACGCTGCTTCCACTGGGCGGGACCAGGCATGACCAATTGATTTTGGAAGCCGTTCGACGATCGACCGATCGATGGGCTCCGTTTCCACCGACACGTCTGCGGCATCAATCGCGAGCGGTGCTGGAGAGTTTGGTGGCATATCTCCGCGCGGGGCCGACTGATATGTCGATTCTGGGCGATAAAAAACTGATCCTGGTCGTCGATCACTTCGACAGCATCGACGGGATTTCTGGAGATCTGGTACATGAACTGCTGACAATTCCGATTGCAAAGCAGCGCAATCAGATCCAGTTCATCATTGCCGCTTACGACGCCGGTCTGAACGCACGGAGCGAGATCAGGAGTTGGCTCTCGTCGGAGTCCCTCATTACCAGGATCGACATCCAGGAAAGCACGGCCTGGGGCGACCATCTGCAGCCGTGGCTGGAGGCTCACAAAATTGACTTGGACGACTCTGTCAAGAAGCTGATTGCGGACGAGTCGAATCCTTATCGCGCACTTGCAAAGCTTTGGTATTTGGTCGATAACGGTCTCGTAAAGGAACCGCCGAGACCCCGTTCTGATCGCAAGTCTGCTTTGCAAAACGCCGACGGAAGAGTCAAGTGGCAGGTGACGGACGAAGGCAAAGACCCGCTGGCAGTGCAGGATCTGCTCAGCGATCACCGACTGCTTGATCACATGGTTGAGGAACATGTTCCCGTCGGCTTTCGAAGTCTTGTGGAGGCGGGCGCTCTGCTGGGAAGATCGTTTTCGTTCCACGCCGCCTATGCCGCGATACAACCGCCCGCGCCGGACGACAAGATCGAAGAACCGCTCTCCTGCCGCGAACGCGATACCTGGGCTGAGAAAGCACGGGCTGTGTGGGAGGAACTGAAAACGATAGACCCTGAGCGGTCTGTGTTGAGTTGTACCGAAAGTGATACTGGTGAACTGCTGGTGTCGTTTGCACAGGCAGACCTTATTGGCCACCTTCGAAATGGCCTCAGCGCACGGACTGCCCGCGATTATCATGAACGACTTGCTCGTTACCTGGTCGATCCGATCGAGCAACTCGATTATGAAGACTTTGGCGACCAATACTATCGGGCCGATCTTGCGGCAGAACACTGGAGCATGGCCGGTCGGCCACGCGACGCGGCTGATGCAAACCGGCGTGCCGCGCAACTGGCCGAAATTAGTCTTGACTACGTTGAATCGCGGAGACATTACGGTAGCGCCATTCGGCTGTACACGCAACTGATTGCCGAAGGCCGGGAGCCGGCGCGAGCCCACGAAGATCTTCTGATCCTGGCCAACTGTTTTTACCGTGTCGGACAGACAACGCGGTTAGAGGGCAACCCGTACAGGGGTGAGGAGGATTGGGGTGCGATAAACTATCTCGAGCGCGCTCTGGACCGCTTGCGTGAGCTAAAGGACCTACTGCTGGAAAATGACCCCAATCGCTGGCCCGCAGGCGTCACGGAACAATTGACTCGCGGTATTCCCGGACCCAACCTCGTCAGTCATCACCTGCGTGTTTACAATGCGGTCAGCGGACACGTGCATCTGGAGTTGGCGCAGTGCTACGAAACGGCTGTCGATCAATGCCGGGCATACACCGGGGATGAACTTCATTCCTGTTCGGAATGCAGGCATCATAACCGGCTGGTTCGTGACCGATTGTTCGATGCGCTTCGCCATGCAGAAGCGGCCCGGGGCGAAGCTGGCAGTCGGTGGCTCCTCGCGGCAGCATCCGCGAGACTTGCCGCTTTGCTGACCGACGAATCGTTGCGCACTGAGCTTGCTGACAAGAAGCGGTCCGCCGAACTCTCAGCGGAAGCATTCTTCCATATTGAACGAATCATCGGATTGAGGCCCTGCACGAACGAGGAGGAGCAGGAGTTCGCGGACCCGGTGTCTGTGGCCTGGAGATCTGCCGGGCGTTTGTTCCGACACCATGTCCGTGAAGGACGGATCGCCGAGTGGTGCTATCGCAAAATGAATGACCACGGACTAAACGTCACCGCCACAGTTGACATGGTGACCGATCGCTGGCTGGGCGGATTTCTGCTGTCAATCTGCACGCCAGGGGAGTCAGGTCCGACGATTGATCAGGCCCGAGCGCTGCTCCTCAGGCATCGGAACTGGGTGATCGAAAGCGGAATCGTTGATGGACGGACGCGGGCGCATCTTCGACTGTATTTGTTGGCGCTCGTTGAAAGCGGAGCAGATCCGGTTAATCACGAAGCACGCCGGGAGCATCTCCGAATTGCCGGCGAGGACGCATTGTCAGACCGCCACCGTCGGGAATGCAGGCTGCTTGAGGCCCTGGAAATACTGATCAGCGCAGGTGCTGATCAGTCCGGCTCGGAGAAAGCGGTAACGCTGTTAAGAGAAGCCTTGCCTGAGTGTGATGGCCAGAACGATGATGACATCGTTCAGAAAGGCGTGTCGAGACTCGCCAGAATGCTGCTCCGCCGCTGCCCAAAACTCATCGACCGAGTCAACGATATCCTGAGACCGCTGTTGACAGTCGGGCGAAACGAAATCGACGTATGGATTCAGCGGGCTGATGAGTATGTGGAATCACTCAAGCCGAATCGAATTCTTAGTCCGGCCATTGATAGCGTCATTGATCGGCTGGCGAAATCACGGCTGCTGCCGAATGTCTACAGCCAGGCAATTGAAACCAAAAAGGTGGCTCTTAAACTTCTTGAGATACATCAAAGGGCCTGTATCCATGAGGAAGGAGTGGACCTGAATGTCCTGATCCGCGACGTCGAGTACGCGGCCTTTATGCATGACTGGTACAGCGGTACCGATCCGGCACGCTTGCTGGCCCTTGCATCGGAATGGAATCTAAAAGTCAGCGGCGAAGAATGGGCCAACCCCCGATTGCTGCAGGGCCGACTTGCGTCGATGGTAATGAAAATCATGTACGGTGCGGAAACGGTGCTCGGTACCAGCCGCTATCAGCGAATCACAAATATGGCTGACAATTGTGTTGTCGGCCGCCCCGATGCGAGTGCCCTGGCCAGAGTGTTCTTTCTTGCCAACGCGATCTCGGAACACGGCAACGAGAAATCGAAAGAAAAATCGAGCGAGCCGAAATGGTTGAAGGCCGCCGCGAACGAAGAAATTGACGATGCGTATCGCATGGCGATCAAGCGGAACGAGCAAGCCCCGTGGGACCTGGGGTATGTCTACGGCGAAAACTCAATCGAGTTGCGAAGCCCCAAAGACGATATTCCTCCGCTGGATGAAGAAACCGACCTAAGTGATGTCGTTGTCGCTTCACCAAAGTAACCGTCCCGATATAAGATCCTGCCAGTCGTTTGACCGAACGCCAGCGGCGCGGCGTGTTGCGTTTTCAGCCTCTCCTGATCGGTCGGGGTAACTGCGGGGCATTTCTGGATTCGTCCTGCGCACTCGCACTGCCGAGGGCCAGCTGCTTCAGTCGCAACACTGCTATCTCAGAAACACGCCCATCGACCCAAGTCGGCACGCGCTCAGCAAGACACAACTGCTGCATGTTCTCCTCGGTGCGGAAGGTGAAAACGAAGCAGTTCCTGACTCCGATGAAGAGATCTTGACGCGGCATCGCAATAAGTCTCACGACATCGAGATCACCGACAGTTCGATCAGGGCGTTAACCAGGCTTTCGAAGCTCCGAAAGTTGTCATCCCTGAGCCTTGACGCAACCGAAGTCACTGACGCCTGTCACCGCTGCTGACGTTCAGGAACTGCAAAAGAAGTTGCCGCGCTGTGACGTCCTGATATGATCGCGAAATCGACCAGCACGAGAGCGTCAGCAAAATGATCGATGCGACTGCAAACAATTTGACTCCAAACGCAAACGCGGCGGGACGGTACTGCAGTTCGATCGTGTGACTGCCCTGCGGAACCACAACGCCGCGAAGAACATGGTTCACGCAGAGCAATCTTTGTGATTGTCCATCAACGGTCACCTCCCAGCCGGAATCGTAGCGGTCCCCGATGATGACGAGGCCAGGCGTGTCCATGCTCGCTGTAAGGGACATTGCCTGTGGGTTCTCCTGCACGACGCTGGCGCTACCGGAACACTTTTCAGGGAGGTCGAGATCTGAGGACGTCACGTAAGCCTGAACAGCCGGATCGAAATTCCACGGGAACATCGATTTCACGACCAAATCAGAAGAAGAGACCGTAACGACGTGTTGCGGAATCCACGCGCGTGGGAACGCATGTTGATTCTCGTAGATCGAGTAACCCTCGTCCTGAAACAATGGATTCTTAAGCTCGACCGACTCAGCAAAGACGAGGTATCTCAAACCCAGCATGTTGAGCGCTGGATGCAATCGAAACGATTCCTCTGGCGTACTCGGTGGCATCAGAACCGGAAAATACCACATGGTTCTCGCGTATTCGATGGCCGACGTTCGCTGTTTGTCAAACGATATCGACAGCAGTTCAATATACGGCAGAGGATCGACCCCGTCATAACCGCGGATGTCGCGCAATTGATGAGACTCCATTAATTTTGGAGGAAGGCAATTCATTCCGAGGACGCGCCCAGGCGGCGAGCGCTGGATGAATTCGAGGGCGGGCAAACGTGGATAATAGAGCCCAGGGTCCGGCTGCGGATGAAGGTTCCAGACATGCGACAGAGGTTCCAGAATGAGCAGCATGGCGACAATCGGCAGCCATCCTGAGAGTCTTTTCTCGCGGCGAAGAAAAAACAAAGCCACAGCCCAAAGAATCAAAGTCAGGATGAGCCATCCCAGCTGATGCCAATACGGGGAGAGAAAAGCCGTCTGGAGTTCGACCAGTGACTGCCCCGGTTGCCCGCGTGGAACAAGTCGGCGAATTTCATCCGGCCAAAAAAAGAATCCCGCCAGGCAGAACAGCAAACACAACAGCGATAGATACACGCAGATGTGCATCGACCATCGTGGGGATGATGAAGGCAACTGAAGTTGCTGGAGCCCAATGGCCGCCAGCATCAGAATTGACCATGCTGACGCAAACACCATTCGATTTGCAGACAGCATCTTCAATCCAGGCAGCCTCCAGACGCCTACGAACCCAGGAATTTTCAATTGCCAGCTCACTCCAAGTATCGCGATCAAAGAAAGGCACAAAACCCACGACCGTCGTGATCGGTCGAGCCAGGCGCATGGCACGGCGAACAGGAGCGCGATGCAGCCGCCATACGCGCCAGCGGCACTTTCCAGGCGAACACCACTTTCATGAGCAAAGATGGAGTCGTCTTTTTCCGTTCCAAATGCTTCCGGGAAAAAAATCAGGGGCAGCGCCTTCCAGCCAATGGGTGGACGCGTTTCCTTTCCGGTATTTCGCGTTGCCAGTCGCGTCCCGGACTTTACGTAATCGATCGTGTGCAACCACGCGGGAGCTGACAGCAGAAAACCCAGTGACCACCCAATGGTCGTCGCAGCCGCCAAACGCGCGATTGATTTCGCGCTTTCTGACGACCACCATTTTACGATCACGTGCCACGTCCAAATGAGTCCTGTCGCCAGCAGCACCATGGCAGCCATATCGACCGGTCCGCTGATCAGGGTGAGTGCTGTGGTGATGGCCAGCACGACGATGCGACCACTTGTGATCGATTCCACCAGTGCCAGCGCGGCAAGAACCTGCCACGGAAAAAAGACGACCGGATAGCTCAAGTCGTAACCTTGCCACAATGTCAGGAAGCCTGTCAGCGGATACGTGGCTCCAGCCATGACCGCAGCCAGCGAACCAAGTCCGAAGATACAGTTTGCGCATCGCCAAGCCCCCGTGGCGGCAACAATCGCCGTGGCAAGCTGAATCCAGGGCAAGACGCGAGGACTGGGCCAGAGAACGTAGAGTAACTCGAACGGCGAAAAGATCGGGGCTCGGGCGAGTGGCGTTCCGGAAAACGCATACGGCGTCCACAGCGGAATCCGCCCCGCGCGGTACTCGCTCGCCATGAACCAGCGGTGAGGCTCACTGACCTGCACCAAATCTGATCGTCCGTAATTTGGCAGCGGTGTGTCTCTCAGATCCTGAGGCAGATAGATTCCGGGTCTCGTCAAAATATGCACCGGCAGGAGAACGCCAGTGCCCACAAATGACGACCAATACAAGGCCAGCTGAATGCAGACTGTCAGCCCCACCACCAACGACAGATCGCGCCGCCAGGGAGCGGACGATGTTTGTACGCGGGACGAATCGAGCGCGACCGCTTTTTCAGACAATTTGACCAAAGGACAGATCTCGCGAATAAAGAGGAACAATCAAACTGAATCAGCGGAATCCCCACGCGATGAGATTCCCCGCAGGAAGCTTGACGGGAATATTGCCCAAGCGGCTGGCCCTGAGCATCCACAGGACGGAATTCTTCATCCCTGAAGGAAACGGAAACAGACGCGCCCAATATGCGATCGGATAACGGTTGAATAGAGTCTTGACGTTAACGGACTTCAGACCCGCCTCTGAGAGCATCACCAAAAGGCTTCTCGTTGAAAACAGCTGTAAATGTTCCATATCAAAGATGGGAGACCTGCGTCCCAGTACGCGGCACGAGATCGATCGCCGATTATGCGCCACGATGCAGAGAACTCCTCCCGGCTTCAGTAATCGAACCGCCTCACGACACAATTCGAGGGGATTGGAAACGTGCTCAATTGTCTGAAAGCAGGTAATCAGCGAGAATTGCTCTGCAGGAAACATCGCTGGCGTGAACATGTCCTGGCGCAGACAACCTCGCACGTCGGCAGCAGCGGCAGCGATGGGGGCCGACGATGGTTCGAGTCCAATTACATCGGTGAAGCCCAGCAACTGCAGTTCTCCGCAGAACGCTCCGTCGCCCGCTCCGATATCCAGCGTCCCGCTCCGATCCGGCAGCTGATCGAGGATCGGTCGCAGCACTGCCGCATAGGTGCGCGCGGCGTAATTGGATTCCAGTTGACTGTCAAATGCCGCAGCCTCATACGCGGACTCAAGTTCGGACGGGTCTGGCACGGGACTGGCAAAAACGAGATCGCAACTGCGGCACAACAGAAGTCGATGATGCATATACTCAGGAAGTTTTCGAGAGGCATACGCAAACTGATCCAAGCGTGCGGTATCTATTTTCGCTTCCGCAAACAGAACCCCTGAGCTGCTCACACAGATCGGACAAGTTCGATCAAGCATTTTGGCCTGGCCCTCCCCAGAACGAAGTAGATAAACCGCTGTGATTGTTGTCGCGTCTCACGCCAGAAGAAGAGAACGAACAGTCCAGTTATAATTTACGCGGTGATTCTTGAGGTGACATGGCGAGCGGTGGGTGTCAGCCCACCGAGTTGCACGCATTGGACTCGGAGGGCTTACGCCGCTCCGCTCGCCTTGGATCATTTCACGCCGCGTCGAGTATAGATTCAATCTTGAGCAACTGGATTACGAACTCCGACAACCACGTAAACCGCACACATTCCCTGCCTGACAATTGGCAGTGCCTCAAGCAACGGTTCGACCAACTTCATACACTTTGCCAGGCCGGCGGGGCAGAAGAATGGTACGAAGCCGGCCCATTTGCGCCAGATCACGCTGCCGTTTCCTGACCTCACCCATCGATCGATCCGAGCGGAAGGGAAGGATCGCTCGTAATGTTGTCGATGGTACGAAGACAACTTCTCAATGCATTTCAGAGCCGGATTCCAGCCATTCGGTTCAATAATGACGACTCGACCAGCAACCCTCAGGGCTTCAGCAACACCAAGTGCAGGGTCGTCCATGTGGTGCAGCACGCCGCGCAAATGTACGACGTCAAAGGTATCGTTTTCGAATGGCAGCCGACTTCCAGAACACACGGAGAATTGAACCACCTCGCTCGATACCTTTGCTTTGGCAGCGGCTATTGCTGCATCCGAAAGGTCAATCCCTGTGATTTCGCCAGGTTTCCCGCGACGGTAAAGTTCAAGAGTGTACACTCCATCGCCGCAGCCGACATCAAGCACTCGAAGTCCTGTCCAATCGATTGCTTCAAGTGTCAGGTCACTTAGCCGCGCATTGGCAACAGTCGCGGAATACTGACTGTCGGTCGTATACTGATAGGCACCGGTCTGCTGCACATCATCTTCAAATGGCTGAAACTCTTTACGGCTCATTGTAACTCTTATCTGTCCAGAACGTTGTGTGACCCGAATTCTTCTAATCGCTCTTTCCATTATTCTGAGGCTCACCTATTGCATCGCGGAGTTCCCCGTGCCGAATCACACTCCGTCGAATGAAGAGCGGTCGTCGTTTGACTTCTTCGAAGATTTTGGCGAGGTACTCTCCGAGGACCGCTGTGGCGAAGATGGACAACGATCCAAAAAACATGATCGCCAGCAAGACGGTTGTGATGCCCTCAGGCACCAATTCCGGTCGAACCAATCGCAAGAAGATCTGCACGACGGCCAGAGCAAACGTAAACAACAGCAGCCCGCCGCCCAGAGCGCTGAGCATATTGAGGGGTGTGTTGCTAAAGCTCAGAATGCCCTTCTTGGCCCAGCCCAGATTTCGCACCAGGTTGTTTGTGCTCCGCCCGAACAT
The DNA here is from genome assembly GCA_038214195.1 of Planctomycetales bacterium. Classification (GTDB taxonomy): domain Bacteria; phylum Planctomycetota; class Planctomycetia; order Planctomycetales; family Planctomycetaceae; genus SXXK01. Next base: position 16,217 of record JBBQSE010000028.1, on the reverse strand, counting down.
TCGTTCCGGGCGATGATAATCAACGCCAATCTGTTTGAATCCGGCGAACGCCCGCACACCACGAAGGAAGAGATCGCGCTCCGGGAACTGCAGCAGCGACTGCACCACTTTGCGGTCCATCAGTGAAAAGTCGCCCGCGTCGTGTGGCACGCGGACGTAGGAAAAAAAATCAAAGACGCGGTAGAACGCCTTGTAGGCAAATTGCATGAAAATCGTGGCGTCGCGTTTGACCCGTCGACCGTAGACAACGTCAAATCCTTCTCGCCACTTTGTGACAAATTCCTCAATCAACTCTGGCGGATCCTGCAGGTCGCCGTCCAGCAGCACGCATGAGTTTTTGCTGGCAATTTTTAGTCCGCTCATAAACGCCGCCTGTGATCCGAAATTTCGGGAATGCGAGATGCCGACCACACGCGGGTCGTCCTGCGACAATTGACGAATCGTCTCCTCGGAATCGTCCGGACTGCAGTCGTTCACAAAGATGATTTCGTGATCAACGTTGAGCTTCCGGAATGTGTCCTTCAGTCGCGTGTACATGATCGGAATCGCCTCACCGTCCTTGTAGCAGGCAATGATCGCGCTCACACTGCGGCGCGTATCGAGCTGATATTTTTTGGACGACTGCTCATAAGACGTAAGATCCTTCAGGGTTCGCATCCAGGCGGCGGTTCGTTGCAGGCCATCTTCCAGCGTGACCGTTGCCTGCCAGTGGATGCGATCGCCGGCCTTTTCTGTGCGCGCGAACCAGTCAGCGACATCCCACTGGCGATCGGGCATGGTGAACCGAGGCTCGTCCGGAACTCTGAACAGTCGCCGAGCAGTCTCAGCGATGTCAGCCATCGTGGTTTTGCGGCCGGTGCCGATGTTGAGCGAACTGCCATAGTCATCCTCAGTCAGGCTGACCCCAGCCCTGACAAAGGCGGCTGACACATCATCGACGTACACAAAATCGCGGGAAATGTCGGGTCGAACAAATTCGGGCAACTGGTTCTCCAGCCCGTGTTTCACAAGGTTGGGTATCAGCCGCGACGAATCCTCCAGCGGACCATACACCGAATACAGACGCAAGTTGACACAGGGAAAACGCAGATGCCGACCGTAGTAATAGATCAAATGCGAGGCCGCCGCTTTTGATACGGCATAGTGCGAGTTGGGTTCCAGATGAGCAAGTTCGTCCGGTGCGGTGCAATTGTCGCCGTATTCCGAGGAACTTCCCGCGTGGACGTAACGCGAGATGGATCTTGAACGAAGGCGTTCCAGCAAACGGGTCGTGAAGTTGAAATTCGTCCGATAGATCAATGCCCCGTCTGTCTCAAATGAGTACGCTCCGAACGCCGCGCAGTTGAATACCGTCCGCGGCTTGACTCGATCCAGAAGTGCGTCCAGATTCGAGTCAATCAGCAAATCAACGACGTGGATACGGTCCATTGGCACCGAATCCAGCCGCCATGCCGGAAGGCGGCTGGCAGTGCCATGCACGTCATTTCGTACGCTCAGCAGCATCAACATCAGGTTCGCGCCGACAAAACCGCTGGCACCAAGCACCAGCACTGGACCGTCCAGGCGTCGAATGTCTCCCGCAAGTTTTTCAGCGGACTGCACATCGTCCGGACCAGTTCCCGAAACACTCATGCTGGTGCCTCGCCGACAAAGAATTTCAGCAGGCTCGAAGCGTCCAATCCACATTCTGCGCGGTGGAATTTCTGGGAACCGTAGCGGCCGGAAGGATATCCGAGTGCTGTGACATGGCGGATGATGGACGGAACACATCTGGACTGGAGCAGTTCCATGGCGAATGCCTGCCCGGCGGATCCCTGAGCGACGTGTTCTTCCGCAATCAACAGTCGTGAGGAACGAGCGAGATCCCTCCGCAGTTCATCGGGAATCACGGGCAGTGGCAATTGGCTCAGGCACCACAGATTCGGCCTGGTCGCTTCTGGAATCGCCATGCAGGGTGTCCACAGGGCTCCGGCCAATGGCCCGACCGCGATCAACGTTCCTCCATCCCCGGCGGCCAATTTTCGCCAGGGAGCAAATTGCGGGGGCGACCAGGTGCGGGGCTGCTCTCCCAGCCCAAGCCGCAGGTATCCCGGCTGACGCGACTCAAACAACAAGGGAATCAGAGTGGAAAGATCGCTGTCAAATGCGGGGATGAAGACTTCCATCCCGGATAACGTCAGGAGAACACCATAATCTTCCAATGCGTGATGCGTGCTCCCCATCACCCCGTAGCCATATCCGCCGCCGTTTCCAACCAGCACAACCGGTAGCCGGTGCAGACAAATGTCATTGCGAATCTGTTCGAACGGACGCGCGAAGATGAACGGAGCAATGCTGTAGACCCACGGGCGAAATCCGCTGCGGGAAAGTCCCGCTGCGACGGACACCATGTTCTGTTCCGCCACGCCTGCATTGATGAACCTGGTTCCCAGCGCGTCCCGCAGTTGTTCCAGCGCGCGAAAACCGAGGTCGCCGGTCAAAAACACAAACTCGGAACGGGACTGCTCATGCAGCAGACTCTCACTGAAAGCGTGTCTCACGAGTCTCCGACCTCCCTGCACGCGGCGTCGTACTGCTCGGGATTCATCGGCAAGTAGTGCCATTCCAGACGATTCTCCATGAAGGAGACTCCGCATCCCTTGATCGTCTTTGCCACAATCATCAGTGGCCCATCTGCCGCAGGCGATTGCAGTGCTTCCGCGAGCGCCGCCTGATCATGGCCATCGACCGCAAGTGTCTTCAAACCAAACGCCCGAAATTTCTCGCTGAGTGACGACAGGTCCGCAACCTCAGCCGTCGTGCCAAATCCCTGCAGCCCGTTCTCATCGACGATCACTGTGAGATTTTTCAATCCCTGATGCCGTGCAAAGATCAGTGACTCCCACGTGGAACCCTCATTCCATTCGCCATCTGAAGTCAGGCAGATGACGCGGCCATTTGTCCCAGCGAGTCGCATTCCCAAAGCCAGACCGGCAGACAGTCCTGGGCCATGTCCCAGACTTCCTGTGGCGAAAGGAATGCCATCAATCCCCTGTGCCGGAGGATGTCCGCACAACAGCGTGTTGTCCTTGTGGAACTGAGACAAATCCTCATCCGACAATCGACCAATGGACCAGAGCGCAACGTACAGCGCTCCCGCAGCGTGCCCTTTTGACAGAACGAACTGGTCCGCGTCGGTCAGGACGTCGTGATAGACGGTCAGCAGAATATCCAGACACGACAGGTTGCCGCCGATGTGACCCACACCGCTGTCAAAATGCATCGTCAACAGGCGCTGTTTCGCCCGCAGCCGGCGCTCGATCGTCCGGGCCGTTCGCGGCTTTGTCGAAAGTTCGACATCTTGAACCAGCACACTCACCATGCCACCCGCTATTGGAACGAGACCGCGCCGATAAACATCACAACTTTCGGATTTCTTCCATCGGTCGCATGATGACGGACAAATGTGAAGGTTTGCTTAATTGATGCCGGCCGCGATGCGGTCTACCTGAGATTTTCAGTTTTAGCATCGAACGGAAATTTACTTGTCTGTACTTGTAGTGGGATTCGCCAGAATTCCATACCCGTGCAGGATTTCTGGCGAAATCCACTACGACACTAATTGACCTCTCGATGCTTACCGGACTGCTTCTTCGGCCTGCTGAAACATTTTCAGATTGTCTTTCAGCCGCTCGTCTCGCGGGGCTACGAGACGAGCTCTCTGCAGAAGCTCGATGGCCTTCGTCAAATTGCCATCTTCGGCCTCGCAATTTGCGAGATTGGCGAGGGCCTCTACACTTACGGCGTTGTACTCCAGCGCGAGCGAAAACATGCGTTTTGCTTCAGCAAGGTCAGTGTCATGCAGGGCGTAGCCAAGGTTGATCAGAGCGCGGTAATCATCCGGTCGTAACTCAATCGCTTTCCGAAGATTTTTAATGGCTCCGGATGTATCTCTACTGAAAAGCTGGGCGCATCCCAGGTTTGTGTAGGACGTCCCCTCAAAGGCATTTTCCGGATACTGGATCGCGATCTCCGCTTCACGCAGTGCTTCCGGAATCCTTTCTTCTGCCAGCAATGCCAGCGCAAGTGAGTCATGTCCGCGGTAGCTGTCCGGATCAACGCGGACGCAGGCGCTCCACAGTGATACCCCGTCTTGCCAGATCATCGCCTGTCGATATGTCAGCACAGAAAACGTCACCGCGATCGCCGCTGTGAAAGAGATAACAGTCTTGGTGTATCGAGCTTTAAGGAGAACTGGCAACGACCCAAGCATCAGGAACAGGCCGATGTGGGGAAAATACACGTAGCGGTCCGCTCTGGCGGCGGAACCCAACTGGACAAGGCCGATCACCGGCACCAGCGTTCCGCCAAACCACAATGCTCCCGCCAGAATTCCCGGCTGGTTCCGGTTTCTCCAGACAAACCATCCAGCAGCCAGCAGAATAGCGGTGCAAACTGCTGTCATTTCCAGCGAAATATCCTGAAGCGGATGCCGATAGAATGGATTCAGTCCGACAGGCACAAGAGTCTGCAATATGTAGAAAACGACGCTCTGGATCGAGTTCGCCAGGCGGAACCAGAAAGGAAGGACGTCTTGGGAGACAATCGACTCACCCGACTCCTGCGCCATGAACACCGTCACAGTGAAAACGACCGTCAGGAAGAAAAAACACCACGCTGATCGAGCCGCGATCACAATTCTTTTCCAGGTGATTTCGAATTCATCGCTCTTCAGCGGACAAACTGACAACACGATCAGAAGAAATGGCAGCGTGATGAGCATCTGCTTTGACAGCAGGCTCAGCAGGAACATCAGATGAGCCAGAAGCCAGTATCGCCGCTTGCCGCCGCCGATAAAGATGTGCCAAAGCATCATCGATTGCAGGCCAAAGAATACCCCCAGAAGCTCTTTGCGCTCCGATACCCACGCGACAGATTCCACATGTTGCGGGTGAACGCCAAAGAACAGGGCAACACCGAGCGGCAGCCATTCACGTTCTGTCAGTTGTCGAATCAGCAGGCCCACGAGAATGGTATTGATGCCGTGCAGTGCGAGATTTGTCAGATGCATGACGCCGGAGTCGAAACCAAACAACTGGATTTCCAGCATGTACGAAAGCCATGTGACCGGATGCCAGTTGGAATTGGCAAATGTCGTAAAGGCCCACGCGATTCCATCCATGGTCAGGCCATTTTGAATCTCCGGGCGATCGACCACGTAAATGTTGTCATCCCAGTTCACAAACTGGAATGTGCCGACGGAGCAGTAAGGAATCACGCTCAGCAGAAAAATGACGAACAACCCGTATGCAAACTGCCTGTTGCTTAGCATCGGACAATCAACAATTGTCGTATCGGAGGCATCCTGCCACAGGAAATTGAACGGCGGCAGGATGCCGCCGATACTGAAAACGGACACTCATTCATCGCGCGATGCCTAACGGTGGCCAGGCACTGCCTTCGCTGACCAATTTTTCGGGTGAGTTGCACTCGTTCATTCGAAACGCAGGGATCCGCTCGGAACCGATTTATTGATCTGCTGAACTGGCAATCAACACTTTCTGCGCAGCCGAGCTAAACACATCAAAGCCAGTTTCTTCGGTATTTGCCACAATGATGAGGTCGCCACCAGCACCCATTGCGGAAACATCAAACAGACCAGATCGTTCTAACTTTGACTCCGCCATCTCTTTGAAGTTCCTTGAGAACCGATAGATCTTGCCGACTGAAGACATCACCACGAGATCCGAAGTGCCTGGCACTGATTGCGACGCGATAAAACTGTTTCCGTCCGGACTGGGGAAGTTCCTTATCACCTCCATCCCATTCACCGTCAATGCCAGAAAATTCCTGGCCGTGCAAACACACACGTACTTCATATCGTCGGTAAACCCGATCCCGTAGATGGTTCCCAAAGTATCGCTGCCGGTCATCTGCATCACTGAGGCATGGACGACCTCACCGGACTTCAAATCACAGAGAGTGATCGTTCCTGACGGATCGATCATCAGTGCCAGGCTGTAATCAGGGCTTACGACACAGCTTCTGCGACACTCGGCTTTGATCGTAAATGATTTTGTCTCCTTCAGCGTGGCTGCGTCAATCACGCTGAGTTTCGTCTCGCCGGACGACGCGAAGAATGCACAAATACGATTGCTCTTTTGATGAAAATACATTGCCGAGGGAGCAACATCAAACTTGATTCTCTGTGCTCCCTCTTCCGAAAAAGCCGATTTTGGATCCAGACGAGTCAGTTCAGTCTTTGAGTCCAGCAGGATTCCACCACTCTCTTCACATATCAATTGTATCGCTGATCGTGGAGCCTTAATTCGATCGACCAGTTTTCCTTCAACCACAGACCAAATATCAAGGACGCCTCGGATTCGCAGAACGACTGCCGTGTTAGTGGCTCCGGATACGCCAACGGCCATCACCCGGCCCGCTGGCAACTGTTCTCCACCCTGCGCAAAGAGCTTCAAGCCGGAAAGAGTCCAGTATCCACCAAGGACAGTAATCAATAGAACTAGAGACAGGAGTACTTTCGAGCCTCCAGGCACGACCCCGGCAATAGCAGACGGGGCAAGACGTGACGCAACTGAGGACACTTTCCTGAAGAGTTTTTTCTTTCGAATCTGTGCTACAGTCATCCCCAGATCCTGCAGCGACTGCTCGGCTCCGCGGCGGACCATTTCATCGCTGTCCTGAATCAACTCCTGGATCGCTTCCGCTGAACCTTTCAGTTTCAGTTGTCCCAGCGCTTTGACTGACTGATACCGAATCTCCGGCTGTTGATCTCTGAGCAGGCCCAGGAGCACCGGCCCCGCTGACGCCTGCCCCAATCGCCCCAGCGCGATCACCGCCTGAATACGAACCGCCGGATGATCTTCCAGTGCATCTTCAAGGAGAGAAAGTGAAGTGTCGTCGCCGAAGTCCCCAAGAGCCTTTGCACACGCGCCACGAACAACCTCGTCCGGATCTTTTTTTAGCATTTCGCGAAGGCGGGGAAGATCGTCTTCGGACTTCAGTACGACCAGTTGCTCCACGCTCTGACGTCGCAGAGTGGCTGCATTGTCATCCAGCAATCTGCGAAAGATTGGTACGCTCGCGGGAATTCTGAGTTTACGCAACGCCTTCACAGCCTGCTCGCGAAATGCGGAACTCTGGTCTTCTACATATCGCTGCAACATCGGAAGCGAACCGTCTGCACCATTCCGAGCCAATGCCGCCAACAGATATTCCACAGTCGTTGCATCGGTTTCCTGATCCAGAGCCTTTGCGATCGTGCCCGCGAGATCGGCCTCGTCAATCCGCGACATGGACTGAGCGGCATTGCGACGCACCGTCAGGTTTTGATCGAAGATCAGCTTCTGCAGCAGTTCAACGCTGCGGGGACTGTACATGGTCGCCACGGACATGGCCGCCTGCGCCCGTACGATTGGGTCCGTATCTTCCAGCGCCTCGTTGATTTGAGAAATTGCCCGCTTTGCCAGTGTTCGTGCCAGCGCCTCAATCGCGGCAGCCCGCAGGACAGGCGCGGGATCTCGTGCCATGATCTGAAAGATTTCCAGCCGCGATTCACCCGCAATCCGGGCCAGCAATGAAACAGCAAACGCAGCAGCGTCCGAGTCATCTCCCTCCGCAACATCCAAAAGCAACTGCTCCCATTCCAGTTTTTTCTCAACGTCGGCGGCTTCCACACCGCTTGTGACGACGCTCCGCAGGCTTGTGGCACAAAGTCCTGCCGCCAGGAGCACTGGACGTGTCGGTTTCAGATCCAGGCTGACAAGTGATTTGACGGCGGCTTCTGTCACCGTTCCGGACTTGTCTTCCAGCAGTTTCAGCAACAGAACCGCCGATCCCGGATGTTTGATATTTCCCATCGCCTCCGCAGCCGCCTCCCGGATGGCCTTGGCGGGCTTCTGACTAAATGCGCCGAGCGTGGCGAGCGCCGCCGGAGATGCGGTGGCTCCCAAGTCTTTGAGTTTTTCCTGAGTATCTTCAAGTTTTGTGGAAGGCGTCGCGTTCAGAGCGGCGATCTTTTTCGCTAACAGCCTGGGCGGCCTGGTGGGAATCTGTTCGGCGTCTTTCACCAACTCGCGAAATGCCGCTTCCCGCGCCGCCCCGAGACGCGTCAGCGCCCTGGCCCGCGCCGCCTCCTTCCGCGCTTCCTCCTCCGCTTCTTTGTCAGCATCCGATTCCTCATCAACTGCTCTGGTGACAGTGGTGGTCGTTTCGACCGGGGCTGATTGACTGGACGCAACACCGAAAGGAGCCGCAGGTTGAACGGTGGTGTTAATTTGATCCGTCGCGAGCCCCTGCGGCGATCGATGACTCGTAAACGCCTGGATCAGGGGAGACGATGCGGTCAAGTCAAACGCGGGCGTCCCGGCAAAGGCTCCAATCATTGCAGACGACGCCGTGAGATTTGTCGCCGAAGCGTTCGGAAAGGTGGTCGTGTGACGGGGCGTTGGCCTCAATGAAGTGGCCGGTGCCGGAGCAGATCGTCTGTTCGGGATTTTGGGAGATCCCGGCAACCCACTCAATGAGAGATTCGCCTGCGACCCGTTCGATGCGAGTTCGAACTGGTCATCTGCTTCAGCGCCGGTGGTCTCGTCCAGGAAAGAATCCGTCATCGCCTCAAAGAATGCCATGTCCGCCGTGCTACTGTCGCTGTCGATGGCAAGTTGATCGTCGATTTCGTAGTTATCTTCATAAAGCGCATTCACTTCAGTCTGTTCAAAGTCAAGGGCAGCCGTGGAAGAGTGACCGCCATGGCCGATTGCAGCTGTGTCTGAACTTTCTCCATATACGGAAGATTCATCATTCCAGCTAAAGAAGTTCGAGTCGGAGGATTTTTTCCGAGTTTCCCGAGTTGGATTCTGCCGCTCCGCTGGACGCGGCTTTGGCTGTGATGGCGACTCTGGTTGAACCGTTTCAATCACGTCGCACGAGCCAGACGTGTCTTTCAGGGCGTCCTGGACTGACGCTGTTTCCACTCGGGACGCAACAGATGGCGACTTCGATTTCTTTGCTGGCGATGCGTGATCCGTTGCGGGCTGCTGAATTTCCGGACGGCTGTTTCCGGCGAGTTCCGGGTTGATCGTCAGCTTGTTTCGGAACTCATGACGCAGCCATTCGGCGACGATTCTGGTTCCGGACTCATTTCCGACGCCAGATGCAGCCATCAAACCAAAAAACGCAACGCGGTGCTCAGTAGTCACCAGATGCAGTGATTCCATCACAAGTGCCCGAAGCGAATTGCTGCACAGGCAGGCGGCGAGCATGGATTCGACTGTCTGGGGCTGCACGATTTGCAACAGAGAACGAATCGCCGCCTGCCTCACGCGGGATGAACCGTCCTGCAGCATAGGCAGCAGCAAATAGGCTGACAGCGGGTGACGAATATTTCCCAGTGCGGCTGCCACAGTCATGCGTACTTCTTTTGCGCTGGCACCGGTGACAAGCAGCATTGGAGGCAGGACGGCAGGATCGCCCATTTTTCCCAGAGCCTTGACAATGGCAACGCGGGCAGACACTTCGTCGCTCGGCAGGGCTTTTAGGCTCTCCATCAGCGACACCACAATCGGGTTTGTCGCGCGGGGGATGGAAACACCCAGAGATTTCAGCTGTGCGCGGTTGCTTTCAACGGCTGATTTCAGACGAGCCGCCGCGTCTTCAGTCTTCTGTGATCCCAGAAAACGATCCAGTGCGGCCAGAGGGTCCACTTGCGCTGCCACCGAATTCAAGATGGCTGTCGGCGAGATCGCATTCGAGTCACGGGCGGTGTCCGCAGCAATCGAAGGAGCGAACCGCTCGCCGCATTCAATGCAGAACTTCGCGACGGACAGATTTGCGAATCCACACTGACAACATAGTTTTGTTGTTTGTTTTGATTCGGTTTCGGCCACGTTGGTTTCCTTTTACCGGCTTCAGTCAGCGAAATAGCGAGCCTTCCGGTTCCATTTGCGCCGCGCCGTGAACGGTCGCACTAAACACAAACATCCGGCTGCAGAGCAAAGCCCTGCAGCCGGATTCAAATCGACTCACCATTCAAGGGTCGGAGTCCTTGACGGGAATCGATTTATTCAAACTTGCCCTTCGCGAACTTTGCTGGATCTGTCAGCCAAACACCGTTGAACACATCGAATGAGTTAATTTCGCATGGTCCGGGGGTGTAACCGTCTCGTACTGAAGTCATCGAAGTGGCATCAAAGCCTGGATTAAAGAAGTTGTCACCGTTGGTGTCGAACAGCGTCTTGACGCTGCCGTCAGCCATCAGCAGGTTGCAGGAGCCACGGTGAGTCGCGTACCAGTCGCGGGTATCCTGCAGCCAAAGATTATTCGGGCTTGCTGTCAGTGTGCCAGCACCCTGTCCGGACGTCACTTCACCTACCTGTGGCCAGCGAACTGGCTGGTATGCGTTGACATCAAGTCCGTCACCATTGCCACCATCGAGCAGAAGCAGGCTTGCGCTGTTCATGTAACATGGGCCATCGTTTGCCGTTTCAGCCAGGCGTGAACCAGCGATCAGAACGCCAGCCTCGTCCAATGAGCCCGTGTACAGCCCAGTGTCCAGAACTGCTTCGTTGACGTCACCAGGTGACGCATCACCCAGCAGAGGAATCGAGCTTGAAGGAACGTCTGAGCGGCTCATCTGAATCTGAGTCAATGGTCCGGTGCAGCTCGGGGTATCGTTCGTGTCCGAGATCAGACTCTTGCACTTTTTGCCATTCATCAATGGCGATACAGCACCCGTTGCAGTGGTATCGATCCCAGCGGATTTCACCAGATTCTGACCGCGTGTCATAAACCAACTGCTGGCATAATTGGCGTTCATCCCCTTGCGAACCCACTGCTTCAGTTCTGCACCGCGAGCGACGGAGCCGTCTGCCGTGCCAGAGATGGCTGACGCGAAGGGACCAACCCCAATGCGATTTGACGGCGTTGAAGACTGATTGCTGGTATTGACATTACCGATGATGTCGTTGAGTTTTTCATATCCCTTCAATTCACTGGAGGGGCACAGCATGTTGCCAGGCTGGCCACCCTTGACTGCAAGAACATTGCCAACCCAGCTGTACAGCATTGGGTCGCCGTCACGTTTCCAGTCGTACTGACCGGAGCAAATTCGCTTGGCCGGATCGCTGTCGCTCCATGCGTACAGTGCAATTCCGAACTGACGGAGATTGTTCTTGCACTGTGCACTGCGTGCAGCTTCTCGAGCTGACTGGATTGCTGGAAGAATCAAAGCCATTAAAATGGCGATGATCGCAATGACGACCAGCAATTCGATCAGGGTGAAGCCTTTCCGTCGGGCTTCTGCGATGATTGAATTCTTAAACAACTTTTTCACTTGTGTTTTCCTTTTTTGAAAACCAAACAAACACGAACAACAGACTTCACGTAGTCTCTCAGTGGCCAACCTCTGACCACCGTGTGATTCAACTCTGCTCTCCTCCACTGACATTCCCTGCTCCTGTTTGGCTGATTGAGCCCTCCTTTCTTGCGGACCTGAAAACTGCGAATCAAACTCTCTGATTGCTCAGCCAAACGTTTTCAGAGGGTCTTAACCATTTGCGGCTGGAGTATCACACTCGCCGTCACTCACTCATTTGCGTTGGGCGGCATTCTGAGGAGGCGCATTAAGGAACAGTGAACTGATTGTTAATTGAGCAGGATTCCGAAAAATTTCCTGTCAGTGTAAATCAACGTGCTCCAGTGTCGCATGGGGATCGTTGCAGCAGTGAAATTCCACGCATACCGGACGTTTGCGTCTTACGATGGGCCACCGCGTTTTGTTAAGAAACGGTTAGCGGCTGTGTCGTACGGGTGGACCAGTTTTCGCAACCCCGGAAGCTGAGGCTCACCAACCCGCAAAGCGTGTTGCAGCGCTTGAAACTTGCACGACAGCGTTTGCTTAGTTGGACAGCGTCAGTTTTGGCGAAAATCGAGCGTTCGCTTAGCATTGAACTGTCAATAAGTGTCCAATCAGACTCATATGCTGGCAGCATCCTCCACGTGGCGGACGCTGCCAGCGTCCCAATCTCGGCCCTTATTGATCGAGAGATGCTTGTCCTCCCAGGCAGCATCCCCAGCTGACTGACCCACCAAAACGTGCGGACTCGAATCGGCGTCAGACCCATGACGGCGTTGATCACTAAGAACGGAACTGCGGGAATCAGGCGTAAGGCGAAGCGATAGAAAGCGCGGCAGCGTTCAAGATTGCTTCCGGAGATGCGGACTGACTGGTCTGTGTTCGAACCCCCAAAAAAACGCAGGCCGGGATTCCATACAAAAGATCCCGGCCTGCTGAACTCGGACAACGGAGTTTCATTCGATGCGTTCTCGGGGTAGAATCATCGCAAAATTGCGTCGCAGCCCGCATTGCCAGGGATCTATCATGTCCGTCACATCTCCAACAATTCCATCATCCAACGGCGAGCCAGCCTGGGAAGCCGCCTACATGTTGCCCCTCCAGGGCAGCTGGAGCGAAGAGGATTTCCTGAAGTTTCATACCAACAGAATGGCCGAACTCGTTGACGGACGCCTGGAGATTTTGCCGATGCCGACGCTCAAACATCAACGAATTCTGATTTGGCTTCTTGACGAATTTCGAAAGGCAGTTTCCGCCCCGTCCAGGGCCACAGTGCTGCTGGCGCCGCTCCCGACCCGCCTTTTCCCCGGCACGATTCGCGAACCCGACCTCCTTTACATCGCACCGGAAAATGCTCCGGATCCGGATGTCGATTATCCGACGCACATCGACCTCGCACTGGAAATTGTCAGCCCCGGGAAAGACGCTCGGCAGCGTGACTATGAGGACAAACGTGCTGACTACGCCCGAGCCGGGATCTCCGAATACTGGATCGTCGATCCGCTTGAAAATCAGGTTACCGTACTGGTGCTTAAGGACAGCATCTACATAGAACATGGCGTCTTTCGGATTGGCGACGTTGCCTCCGGCGTACTGCTGCCCGCACTGAGTATCGATGTGCGTGCGATGCTCAAAGCGTAGTCGCCGACGGCGTGAGGATTCGGTCCGAATCGCAAGTACCGATGATTTCTTCAGCGTCCGACCGTGTCGATGCCAGACTAACAAGGATCAGGGCTCGCCAGAAAAGCGTCAGATCTCACTGCTCGAAGTTTAAAAGAATCCATCCATTGTAGTACGGGCATTTCTGCCCGTCGCCGGATTTGACGGGCAAGAGTGCCCGTCGTACGGGCTGTTTGTATCTGATGCTCTAAGACACAATCATCAAGCCGTAGCAACGCATCAATCAACAGCACGGATCATCGTCGTCACAGCAGGCACCTGCCGTCGTGATGGTCGCATCGTAGCCCTGTCCCTTTGTCTCTTGCGGATCGCGAATCTTGAGCCGTCGGCAGTCATACCGCTCTGCGGCATCGAGCGGAATTTCCTGATGCGGTTGGATTGTTTCAAACATCCCGGCATAAGGAGGCTGCTGAACCAATCTCAGCAGCTTATCGCAGACGGCCATCCGCTGACCGCGCACAAACATGTGCCCGTCATCATCTTCGACCCGGCGAAACGGCCCCTTGTAGACCACGGCCTGATGCCGCTCCAGACACGGACCCTCTTTGCCCTTCCATGCAATCACAGTCATCGATCGGAACTCGATCCCTTCGATCGTCTGCCACGGTTCCACCTGACGTTTGGCGATTGTGATGCCGTGGAATCCGGCGTCGGCAAAGGCTTCCAAAAACAGGTCTTCACGAAACGCTCCGGACAAACATCCGGACCACAGTTGTCCGTCCTGCTGCATGTGCGCGGGCACGGATTCGTCGCTGACGATGTCGCTGATCACCGCTCGGCCGCCGCGTTTCAGCACGCGAAAGATTTCCGCAAACAGCTGACGCCGGTCCTGCTGACGGACAAGATTCAGCACGCAGTTGGAAACAACACAGTCAACGAAATCATCCGCGATCAGAGGCTGTTCACGGCGCAGTTTTTCCTCCAGCTGTCGTCCGGCAACCCAGTCGGCAGAACTCTGAACCGGCCTGCTGCCAAGTTGAGTATTCAGCAAATCCAGATCAAGTTGCAGGTCCTGAATCAGGCCGTATCGAAATTCAATGTTGCCGTAACCAATTTTTCCGGCGACTTCTTCGCGGTACTTTCGTGACAGAGCCAGCATCTCGGTGTTGTAATCGACGCCGATCACTTTTCCCTTCGGCCCAACAACCTGCGACATGATGTAGCAGAGCTTGCCCGCACCTGATCCCAGATCCAGCACCGTGTCGCCCTGGTTGACCCACTCGCTCGGATCCCCACAGCCGTAGTCCTTTTCAATGATTTCCTGAGGCACAATTTTGAGATACTGCCCGGAGTACTGCACCGGACAGCACAGCGCCGGCTCGACCTGCTTCGAAGCGGCTGCGTAGCGATCGTAAACCGAGGCTTCTGAGGATACTGTTGGTTCCGTCAGTATGTTGAGAGGGGCATTCACTGAGGCGGTTTCCTTAAGTTTTATCCGTTTGTCGTGTAGAGTCACAGAGAGATCAAAGTGGGATAAGCTTCCAGCTTGTCGTCGTCTCGGAAACCTTCAGTCTGACAAGCTGGAAGCTTATCCCACGTGAACTCTACGCCAAAATCTCCTGAATCACATCCCCCGCCACATCCGTCAGGCGAAAACGGCGACCGTTGTATTTGTACGTCAGCCGTTCGTGGTCCATTCCCAGCAAGTGCAGAATCGTCGCGTGCAGATCGTTGAGATGCACGCGGTTTTCAGCCGACTTGTAGCCGATCTCATCTGAGTTCCCGTAGCTGACGCCGCCTTTGACGCCGCCTCCAGCCAGCCAGGCGACGAAGTGATGAGGATTGTGGTCACGGCCCGGTTTGCCACCGGTCTGGGCGATCGGCAGACGTCCGAATTCGCCGCACCAGATGACCAGTGTCTCGTCGAGCAATCCGCTTTCTGCCATGTCGGACAGCAAGCCGGCAACCGGTTTGTCAGTTTCACCGGCGAACTGCCGATGATTGCCTTCGATATCGCTGTGCCCGTCCCAGGACCGCTGATTCTCCATGCCGCCTGAATAGATCTGGACAAAGCGGACGCCGCGTTCCACAAGTCGGCGGGCCGTCAGGCACTGGCGAGCGAAGTGGTCGCACTGGTCATCGCCAATGCCGTACAAGTCCTGAATGTGTTTTGGTTCACGGGCAAGGTCCAGGGCCTCTGGCGCGGCCGACTGCATCCGATATGCCAGCTCGAAGCTCTCAATGCGGGCGGCGAGTTCCGTATCGGCGGCGTGCTGCTGCTGATGGAAACCGTTCAGCTGCTTCAACAGATCCAGTTCGTTGCGCTGGGCGGATTCGGAAAGCGACACCCCGCGAATGAGATTGTCGATCGCCTCGCCCTGCGGCTTCAGATAAGTCCCCTGATAAACTCCCGGCAGATACCCGGCGCTCCAGTTTGCCGCGCTGCCTTTCGGCAATCCGCGGCCTTTCGGATCGCTCATCACGACAAATCCGGGCAGATTCGCACTCTCGCTGCCGAGCCCATATGTGACCCATGAACCAACGCACGGAAATCCCATCCGTGCAAAGCCCGTGTTCATGGCAAACAGCGCCGGCGAGTGGTTGTTGGATTCCGTGAAGCCGGACTGAATCACGGCCATCCGATCGACATGTTCACCAAGATGCGGAAAGATTTCCGGAACCATCTTGCCACATTCCCCGCGCGGCGCAAACTTGAACGGAGACTGCATCAAATTTCCAACTGCGTTCTTAAAGAACCCAGTTGTATCCTTGAACTCCGGATCGAACTCACGGATCGACTTGCCGTTCCATTTTGTCAATTCGGGCCGATAGTTCCACGTATCGACAGGACTCGGGCCGCCGTTGATAAAGATCCAGATGACCCGCTTCGCCTTCGCCGCGAAATGTCCCGGCTGCGGAGCGAGGGGATTGAGTGATCGATCGCCAAGATTGTCGTCCGCCACTGCCGTTTCCAGCAGTCCTTCATCGCGGAGCAATGCCGCAAGCCCCAGCATGCCAAGACCACAGCCACTGCGTTGCAGCAGGTGGCGACGGGAAAGTGATGATGAATTCATGGAAGAACTTTCGTTTGAGCGACTCGTGATACCTTGTCAATGTCTTTGCGGTTTAGCCCATAGTCGTGGGGGGGGGGGGGGGGGCGGGGGGCCCCGGCCCCACCGGGGACCGGGGGGTGGGGGAGGGAACCGCACACATAACACGTGGGGGTGAGCAATAAGAAATAAAA
>JBBQSE010000027.1:0-36119 GCA_038214195.1 Planctomycetales bacterium | reverse complement strand
GAACTACATTCGCCCGTCGGCGGAGCGACGGGTGTACGGTACGTCGATGGTAAAGAACATAAGCCAGGTAAGATTGACACATGACTGAATCAACGGCAGAAACATGGAGCGTCCGTGTCACCAAGGACACGCTTGTTTTCAGCGCGGCGCATTTCATCACGTTTAACGGCAACATCTGCGAACGTATTCATGGCCACAACTGGCGGGTCGAAGCAGAAATCGAGGGGCCGCTGGACGAAAATCACTACGTCTTTGACTTTATTGCCCTCCGCGACGGCCTGCAAACGCTGGTGCGGGAATTGGATCACCGCGTGTTACTGCCCGACCGGCATCCGATGATTAAGGTGACAGTCTCAACGGATGATCGCGAAGTGACCACGACATACGAAGATCGTCGCTGGGTGTTTCCACGGGAAGACTGCGTTATCCTTCCCATTGAAAATACAACGGCCGAACTGATTTCACGCTGGATCGGTCAGACGCTAATCTTACGGCTGAAACTCCAGGAACAGCACGGTTTAACACGGCTCCGCGTCAGTGTTGAGGAAAATTTCGGTCAGTGGGCCAATTGCTGGCTGCCGTTGGCGAAAGCGGAGAGCGGAGAGCGGAAAACGGAAATTGGAAAGCGGAGAGCGGAAAGCGGACAAGTGACGCTCTGATTTGTGACTTTAACTTAACACTCTACATCAACAGATCCCTGCCATGCCTGACACTCCTTCCATCATCAACACCAACATGGAGACATTCCAAAAGGATGTCATCGAGCAATCGACATTACGCCCGGTCGTCGTCGATTTTTGGGCCGACTGGTGCGCTCCATGCAAGCAGCTGATGCCTCTCCTCGAAAAGCTGACCACCGAAGCAAACGGCGCGTTTTGTCTGGTCAAGGTGAATGTTGATCAATTTCCGGAGATTGCGGGTGCGTTCGGCGTGCAGTCGATCCCGTTTGTCGTTGCGATGGTTGAAGGCCAGCCCGCCAGCCATTTTCAAGGCGTTAAGTCGGAAGCGGAATTGCGAGCCTGGCTGAATTCATTCGTGCAGTCACCCGCGGCGGAAGCATTTGAGCAGGGGCAGCAGCATGAAGCGGACGGTTCCCTGGAACTGGCCGAAGCCAGCTACCGCAAAGCCAGCGAACTGGAACCGGAAGCCGCCGACTTTCGGATCACGCACGCGCGTGTGCTGCTGGAATTGAATCGTGATCAGGAATGTCGTGAGATCATCGATGAATTGAACAAACGCGGCTACCTTGAGCCCGAGGCTCAGGCGCTGGTGGCGCAACTGGAGATACGCAGCCAGGTGGAAGAGTCCGGCGGCGTGGTTGAGGCGAGAAAAGCACTGGAGTTGAATCCGGAAGATCTAACGCTGCAGTTGAAACTGGCGGAAGCGTACGGCGCGGACAGTCGGTTCGAAGAAGCGTGTGAGCTTTGTCTTGCAATAGTGACGAAAGACCGTGGCGGCGTGGGAATTCCGGCGAAAGAAGTGATGGTCGGCCTGCTTACTGTAATGGGGCCGAAATCGCGATTGGCGGCGGATTTTCGAAGACGTCTGGCGACCGCGTTTTACTGATTCAGCTCGGAACAGACCTGGTTCCGTCCGCCATCTTTCGCCGCGTACATCAGATCATCCGCTCTGGACAGCAGTTCGTCCACAGATTTGGAACTCTCAGGATCCTGCGCCGCAACTCCCAGACTGCAGGTAATGCGGAGAACGCCGGATTGTGTGCTAAACGGATTCGATGCCACTGTCAGTCGAATTCTTTCTGCAATTCTGACGGCGTCCTTCAGTTCGGCTTGCGGGCAAATCACAACAAATTCTTCGCCGCCCAGACGACAGAGAAAATCGTTTTCCCGCAATCCATGCCGAATGCGTTCACTGAAAATTCGCAACACTTCATCGCCAGCCATGTGTCCGTGTGTGTCGTTCACTTTCTTGAAGTAATCGATATCGATCATGATGACTGCGACGTGTTGATTGGAAGACTGAAGCCGGGGCAGCAGTTTCTCAAGCGTCGACATCAAATAGCTGCGATTGAAAGCATTTGTCAGCGGGTCGCGGGTCATCAAATCCCGCACGACGGCATGATATTGCGCCTCTTCGTCCATCGACGACATGAATTTCAGAATCGTGCTGCCGAGGCGGATGAGTTCTCCACCGTGCAAACGACGTCGCTCGCGGAGCATTTGATCATCAACAAATGTCCCGTTGCGGCTGCCGAGATCGATCACATAATAGCCGGAATCATCCAGTTCGATTGCCGCATGTGTTCGCGAGACGGCGTTATCTTCAAGCGTGATTTCGCAGGAGGGCTCGCGACCGATCAATGATCTTCTCGCGTTCAGTCGAATCATCTCCGCCTCAGCCACGGCCGGAAAAATTTGCAGCAGGCACCCGCGTCCGGATGGAACAGCACTTGGCAGAAAGAAGTTGAAACCTTCGGCCTGCGTGTCCGCAAGCAGGAGATTTCCAGAGGATGCTGAGGCAATCGGTTTCACGATAGAGTCCATGTCGATGTTGGCAAGTCGCTCGAATTTCAGGCGATGACTTTCCGTCGTTCTGTCCCCAGTAACGAAAACGATCGCAACGCCTTTTCTCGTTCCATTGCTTCCGAGTAGAGAACCATGGTGACCTGATTGCCGTTCCGATTAAAAATCAACTCATCAGCAAAACCCCGCATCATCATCAGACCTCGACCGCTGGCCAGCATGGTCTCCGGATCTTCGAGACGCTTTAGTGCGGCATCGACATCGAATCCACCGCCGTCGTCCCGAATTGTGAGCCAAACACCGTAAACACTCACCAGTTCCGTAACCCTGACAATGCGATTTTTCCATGGTGACAGCATTTCACGCTCGGCAGCCAGATCAACGAAACGAGACGAACCATCTTCCTTGAGCTCTGAACTGATTTCCAGATTTCCGTGATAAAAGGCGTTGTTCAGCGCCTCCTCGATTGCCATGCAGAACTGATTTTCTCGCGACGATTCCACAACAGGGAAGACCCTGAAGCAGTGCATCAAACGTTCTCGCAGCCTGGGAATCAGACGACACGAAGTCGGTGATCGCAGTTCCGTCAGTCGCAGGTGACGAGACTGAACCACAACTTCCTCATTAATCGAAGATTCATCGGTCATGGGCGAGAATTCCCTCAGCCACAGCACTAATTCATCACGGGAGACAGAGACCCAGCGATACGCCTCGTCCGAGTTTTGACAGACTGTCCCTATAGCTGCAAACGCATTCCCTGAAATTTGTCCAACAAAATTTGGGATGTTGGCTTCCGGGTCGGCAATAAAATACGACTCCTTGCCCAATGGCGGATAGTCGGCCCGAGTCCACATTTCACAACTGACGTGCTCCACATGATTGCCGCGTGACATTCTCCGACACAAATCGTGAACGATTTGAAAGAATTCAGCTCGATTTGAAATGACTTGGAAATTTGCCACGTGACGTATCCAAAAAAGCGGAAACCCCGCTAATTGCGTTACTCAGGCTCCTGCCTTCATGACTACAAACCTAGGTTCTCGATGCCGGTATTGCAGAAGTTGACTGATTTTTGCCCCCTTCTTCGGCGGGAAAGTGCGTACAGTTTGAGGATCGTAGGGATTCAGCAAATGGATTTTCAATAGGCAACCTGCATCCTGAGTTGCCTGTGCTCCAGTCGCCGGTTGTGACTTAAGTGTGACTTTGTTCGGAATGGCCCAAGTGAGTTCTGGTCGATCATTACTTTGCCGCTTTGCCAGAATTGCCATGTATGTGGCACTTCTGACGCCGATGCTGCTTGGCCAGTGGTTGCACAAACTGCAGGATCACTGTGCCGGACATCAGGTCACAGAATCCGTAAATCCGACACTCTCGGTCCATTGTCACGGGAATTCCTGCGGACATGGACATCCGCCATTAGATGCCGATTTGCGGGACCATGAAACGCAAGATCCGCCGTTCGCCCCGCACGACCACAGTTCGTGCGTGATCTGCAATTTTCTGGCTCATTTGGTGTCATCCCCTGTGATGGCTGTCGCACCTTCCATGACAGAACCGCTGTTTGAGCGGCATCAGCCGGAAAGTGAATTTGCCGCCGCCGTCCGACAGTGCCGTCCGATTGCGCGTGGTCCGCCTGCCGAATGGGTTGTCTGCTGCTGAGACCATTGTCTTTTCTCTGCGACTGCTCAGCATGGATTCGCGACGCGTTCTTCACTCCGACTTGCCGAAGAATCGCCCTGCGCTGTTCGCATTTCCCCTCCGTGAAGTCACTTGACTGCGGAACGAACAGCAAACGTTTCGGCTCAGTCTCAACGTTGATCGTGACAGCCTCGCGAATCTGCCCATTCGAATTTCAGTGCATTCTTCATGGAGTTTCTTCTCATGACCTCATCATCGCGCCCGCGCGTCCAGCGGGGTTTCACGCTCATCGAATTACTGGTCGTCATCGCCATCATTGCCATTTTGATCGCGTTGCTGTTGCCAGCAGTCCAGCAGGCCCGCGAAGCCGCACGAAGGACGCAGTGCAAGAACAACCTCAAGCAAATCTCGCTGGCATTGCACAACTACCTTGATATCCACAGCGTATTTCCGCCGGGCTGGATCGCCGTCAACGCTGGTGTGCCCAATGCTCATTCCGGCACCAGTGGTGTCGGCTGGGGGGCCATGATTCTGCCCCAAATGGAACAGAACAACGTTTATCAAATGTTTAATTCCGCCAGACCCCTGACTGATCCTTCAAACGCGGCGTTCCTCCGAGTGCAGATCAGCGGCTACAAGTGTGCATCTGACCCAAAACCTGACTACTTCACGATCAACCAGGAAGGCAGCACGACGGCGATCACCGAACTGCCCACTGCAAACTATCTAGGCGTCTTTGGGCCTGAAAACCTGGACGACTGCGAGAATTCCCCCGGCAATCTCCCTGTGATGGCGGACGGAACGTGCAGGGGAAGCGGAATGTTTTACCACAACAGCAGCGTACGGATGCGGGACCTAATTGACGGCACGTCGAATTCACTGATGACGGGCGAACGGAGAACGAATGCGAAACTGAACTGGTTCAGCAGCTGGCCGGGCATGATTGCGGAAGGCGAAGAAGCTTTTCAGCGTGTTTGCGGTTCGGCTGACCACGTTCCGAATCACCCATCGCAGCACTTTGACGACTTCAGCAGTCATCATGTGGGCGGGGCGCAGTTTTCCCTGGCGGACGGATCCGCGCGCTTCATTTCAGAAAACATCGACCGCAGTGTCTATCAATCGATTGCGACGATTCGGGGTGGCGAAGTGGTCGGTCAGTTCTGAACGCGACATCGACAGTTTCGCGACGATTGAGGCGGGAATTGCGGGCATTGGGCTTTTTTTTTGCGGCCCACAATGTGAATCTTCGTCGCTGGGCGATACAGTCGCGACGCTGGCGGGATCTGCCCGCGAGCCGGTTTGATGTTTGTCTGAAATGATTTCAAAACGAGACACTGACTATGACTTGCAGGGAATTAAAATCAATGCGGCGGATGCAATGGCCCGTGGTTCTGATGTTGTGTGCTGTGGTGGTCGGCGGTTGTCAGAATGGCGGCAGCAATTCCGATGAAATCGTCATCGGACACTATGCGTCCATGACCGGCTCAGAAGCAACCTTTGGTCAATCGACGGACAACGGTATCAAGCTGGCGGTTGACGAAATCAACGAAGCAGGCGGAATTCGGGGAAAGAAGATCCGTCTCATCACCTACGACGACAAAGGTGATGCCCGGGAAGCCGGAACCGCTGTCACGCGACTGACGACGAAAGACGCCGTGGTCGCCGTTCTCGGAGAAGTCGCCTCCGGTCTGTCACTGGCGGGAGCGCCTGTTTGTCAGCAGTCCGGCATTCCCATGATCAGTCCGTCCTCGACGAATCCCAAAGTCACAAAGATCGGTGACATGATTTTTCGAGTCTGTTTCATTGATCCCTTTCAGGGGGCTGTTTGTGCGAAGTTTGCACGCGAGCATGAAGGGCTGAAAGCTGCAAAGGCGGCCATTCTAACGGATCAGGCCTCTCCGTATTCCGTCGGGCTGCAGGACGAATTCGAAAAGGCGTTCGAAAAACTCGGCGGCAAGGTCGTCAGTAAGCAACAGTATCAGGGCGGTGATCAGGACTTCTCGGCACAGCTGACCGCGATTCGCAGCAGCGAACCGGATGTCGTGTTTGTGCCCGGCTATTACACCGACGTCGGCAACGTGGCTTTGCAGGCTCGCAAGCTGGGACTCAAAACGCCCCTCCTCGGTGGCGATGGCTGGGACTCGGTGAAACTCGGTGAGATCGCCGGAAGCTCGATCGAAGGCTGCTTCTATTCCAACCACTATTCGCACGAAGATCCCAATCCCCGCGTTCAGGACTTCATCAAAAAGTACAACGAACGCCACCGTCAGATTCCGGATGGTCTGGCAGCCCTTGGATACGACGCCGCTCGGATTCTGTTTGAAGCGATGAAACGCACCGAGGGCCTTGACGGCAAATCGCTGGCGGCCGAACTGGCAAAGACAAAGGACTTCGACGGCGTCACAGGCAAGATCTCAATCGATGCTGACCGCAATGCTGTGAAGCCCGCCGTCATCCTGGAAATGAAGGACGGCAAACCGAAATTTGTCACGACGATTCAGCCTGGCTTGTGAGTTCCGGTCACTCATGTCTGACTTCATTCAAACCCTGATCACGGCGATGGCAATTGGCAGCCTCTACGCGCTGATTGCGCTCGGCTACACGATGGTCTACGGGATTCTGAAGTTCATCAACTTCGCTCACAGCGACATCGTTGTCCTTGGAGCCTGGAGCAGCTACACCCTGGCCATTCGAATCCTCCCGAGACTTGGACTGAACCCGCATAACCCGGAAACCGTTCCTCCGATTTGGGTGGCGGCTTTTGTGCTCCTGGCGGCGATGGTCTTTTGCGGCGTTGTGGGATTTGCCATTGAACGACTGGCCTATCGTCGTCTTCGTCGTGCCCCGCGACTCAACGTCCTGATCACAGCGATCGGCGTTTCGCTCTTTCTACAGAACGTGGGCCAACTTGATCTTTCACAAACCTTTCCTTTTTTCGGAGAGCTCCATTTTGGCTTCGGCGCGGGTCCTCAAAAAATGCCGGAGTTGCTGCCGAGTTGGGAACTGACATCGTTCACTTTCGGAGACGGCGAATCGGCGCGACGGGTCGTGATTGGACTGGTCGATGTGGTGATTTTTTCACTGGCCACAGTGCTGATGCTGGTCATGCAGTACATGGTGTTTCATACGAAACTCGGCGTTGCCATGCGTGCGGTCTCTTATAACACAGACACGGCGGCGCTGATGGGGATTCCGGTTGATCGCGTAATCTCATTTACCTTCGTTTTTGGATCAGTGCTGGCTGCGGCAGCTGGTTTTCTGTACGTGATGAAATATCCCAGCATGAGTCAGCCCGCGCACTCAACTTGGGTTTTGCTGGGCCTCAAGGCCTTCGTGGCGGCGGTAATCGGCGGCATTGGAAATGTCCGCGGCGCTGTGCTGGGAGGATTTGTCATTGCGTTTGTTGAGCAATTCGGTGCCTTCTATATTTCATCGAACTACCGTGACGTCTATGTGTTTGCCCTGCTGATTTTGATCCTGCTCGTCAAACCCAGCGGCCTGCTCGGATCTCCGCTGCGGGAAAAGGTGTAGACATGGACAACACACCTCCAGCCTCGCAGATTGGTGCAAAGCCACGCGGTGCATCGCGTGCTGAAGGCGAAATTGCCTGGAATACAATCAGAGGCATGATGCCTTTTGCAGCAGGCATCGCATTTGCTGTGCTGCTTCAATTTTTCCTCACCGGGATGGTGGGGCTTTACTACTCTCGGATCGTGACCGACATCGGGATCGCGATTGTTTTGGCCGTGTCACTGAACATTGTCAACGGCATGACCGGACAGTTTTCAATCGGTCACGCCGGGTTTATGACGCTGGGCGGCTATATGGCCGCATTCATCACATACTACGGGTCGATGTGCATTTGGGGTGATAAAGAGATTCATGGCGGGTTCCTCGGAAGCGGCGAATGGCTGTTCGCTGTTTCCTGCATCATGGGAGGTTTGTTCGCCGCAGGTGCGGGCTACGTAGTTGGGTTGCCATCACTTCGGCTGCGTGGCGACTACCTTGCGATCGTGACGTTGGGTTTTGGCGAGATCATTCGAGTTCTTCTGCAACAAACAGGGAAGTTGATTGATTCCTGGGCGGAAGTTAAAGCAGCAGTCAATGGGGCGATCAAAGAACCACTCAAAGATGGCGTCTGGTCGGAACTGATTCCGCCTCCGGTAGGCGGATCCATTGGATTTGATGGTGTGCCGAAGTACACAAGTCTATTCTGGGTCTACACGATTTTGACGATCACAATCGTGGTCGCGTATCGCCTGAAGATTTCCAGTATTGGCCGCGCGATGATTTCTGTCCGCGAAGACGAGATCGCCGCTCAGGCCATGGGGGTCAATATCGCCAGACAGAAAGTTCTGGCGTTCGTTATCGCGGCCTTCTTTGCCGGAGTCGCCGGCGGCCTGTTCGCTCACGAGCCGGGCGTGATCGTCAGCCCGAAGGACGCGGGGTTTCAGCGGTCGTTTGATTACGTCATCATGACGGTTCTTGGTGGACGCGGTTCGATCTCCGGCGTGATGCTGTCCGCCACGATCCTCACAGCGCTGCCCGAGTTTCTCCGAGACTTTGAACAATACCGCCTCATTGTCTACGCGTTGCTGCTGATTGTCATGATGCTCGTTCGTCCACAGGGGTTGCTGGGGATTCATGAAATCTGGAACCTGTGGCCGCTGCGTCGAGGCAAAGTTCCGGTAGTCGCCCCGGAGGCCAAATCGTGAACGACTCTGCCGGAAAAAAAGAGGTGCATGTTGGGGCCGCATTAAAACCGCTGCTGGATGTGAACGCCATCGGAATTTCCTTTGGTGGCCTCAAGGCCGTGCAGGAATTCTCACTGCAGCTTCCAACTGCCGGTTTGTTTGGACTCATCGGCCCCAACGGTGCCGGCAAGACGACAGTCTTCAATTTGCTGACCGGCGTGTACGAACCGGATTGCGGCGAGATTCATCTGGGTTCGAAGCGATTAGCAAAACGCAAACCACATCAGATCACGGCAGCCGGGATTGCCAGGACGTTTCAGAATATTCGTTTGTTTCCAGACCTGAGTGTTCTCGACAATGTTCGGCTGGCCGGTCAACTTCACAATCGGCACGGGCTGTGGTCCACACTGATCCGATCACGTGGGCATCAGCGGGAAGAAATGTTGCTTCAGGAGAAGGCGCTCGACCTGCTGCAAATCTTTGACTTGCAGGATCGAGCTCACGAACTTGCCAGTAACCTGAGCTACGGACACCAGCGGAAGCTGGAAATTGTGCGGGCGCTGGCGACAGATCCCAAGGTGCTCTTGCTGGACGAACCGGCCGCCGGGTTGAATCCGCAGGAGAAAATGACGCTGGCACAGTCCATCAGGAAAATTCGTGATCGATTTCAGGTGGCGGTGTTGTTGATCGAACACGACATGCCGCTGGTGATGGAGATCTGTGAACGCATCTTAGTGCTTGATCATGGCGTGACGATCTGTCGAGGAACGCCGAAAGAAGTGCAGAATGATCAATCCGTCATCGCGGCTTATCTGGGGACGGGGTTGACCGATGAATGACATTCAGGACGGAATAAGTACTGTAAACCCGTCGCTCCGCCGACGGGAATTGCCGCGTCCCGCCGACGGAGCGGTGGGTCTACAGTATCCTGAAACGCGGCAGACGAAAAACACCATGAATTCTGGGCATGTGGAGCACTGTTGATGTCACTCCTGGAAGTTGACAATCTGTCTGTGTCCTACGGCGCGATCGAGGCGATCCGCAGTTGTTCGCTCCGCGTGGATGCGGGAGAGATTGTCACGCTGATCGGCGGTAATGGAGCGGGTAAGTCAACTACCCTGCGAACAATTTCCGGACTGCTGACGCCGAAGCAGGGTTCAATCCGCTTCAATGGACAGGCGATTCAGGGACAGTCACCACACAGGATCGCTCAAAGCGGTCTGATTCATGTCCCCGAGGGACGTGGCATCTTCGCCAACCTCAGCGTCGGTGAAAACCTGATGCTCGGCGCGTATTCGCGAAACGATCATGCGGAGATTTGCAAAGACAGAGACATGGCCCTCGACCTGTTTCCACGCATCCGGGAACGCCTCAGCCAGTCAGCGGGAACGCTTTCCGGCGGTGAACAACAAATGCTCGCCATTGCCCGGGCTTTGCTCGCTCGACCAAAACTGCTGATGCTGGATGAACCGTCGCTCGGCCTGGCACCGCAGATTGTGAAGACGATTTTTCAGGTCATTCGCCAGATCAATCGCACGGGGGCTACCATTCTGCTGGTTGAACAAAACGCGGCCATGGCACTGCAGGTCGCCCACCGCGCCTACGTTATCGAAGTCGGTTCCATCGAAATGGAAGGCCCGGCCGCCGAACTCGCCGCCAGCGACGACGTTCGCAAAGCCTATCTCGGCGCGCACTGAAATGCCGCCGGGAGGAATCCAGCTGAAGTTCCTGGTACAACGTTTGAGTCTATTGTTTCTTGGGAGTCAACCAATGCCTCGATTTGCCGTCTTGCTTTTCCTCCTGTTCGGTCAGACTATCCTGGCCGGAGAACTGATTCATCTCGACCTGACCAACGACACAACCCGCCAGATCGAAGTCGATCGCGATCCGAAGCACTATTTGGGGCATCCGACGACATTGCTTCTGGAAGACAACACCACGATGCTGTGTGTCTATCCGGAGGGCCACGGTAAGGGACCGATTCTTTACAAGCGTTCGACCGACGCGGGTCTAACCTGGAGCGAACGGCTGCCGACGCCCGCCAGTTGGGCCACGTCCAAAGAGACTCCCACACTGTTTCGAACGGTCGATGCTGCTGGTGGCAAACACGTCGTCATGTTTTCCGGCCTCTATCCGATTCGGATGGCTCACAGTGAAGACGACGGAGCCAACTGGTCCGAACTTCAGCCAATCGGCGACTATGGCGGTATCGTCGCAATGTCATCCGTCGAGCCTCTCAAAACGGGGCCGGGGCATTATCTGGCATTGTTTCATGATGACGGTCGATTCATTCGTGCTGGAGCGAAGCAGGAAAAACCAATGGTGATGACGTTGTTCCAGACGCATTCCGTCGATGGTGGCATGACATGGGGGCCGCCGGAAGTGATTCATGCGTCCAGCGATCTGCATCTTTGCGAACCGGGCCTGATTCGATCGCCGGACGGAGGTCAGTTAGCAGTGCTGCTGCGGGAGAACAGTCGCCGATCAAACTCGCAAATCATCTTTTCTGACGACGAAGGCAAGACCTGGACAGCACCGCAGCCGCTGCCGGATTCGCTTAACGGAGACCGTCACGTCGGCAAGTACACAAACGACGGTCGCCTGCTGATCTCCTTCCGCTGTGGTCCGCCAGTGAAAAAAATTTCGCCGTATTCGGGCGACTGGGTTGCATGGGTCGGCACCTATGAAGACCTGAAGGATACGGATCAAGGGCAGTATCTAGTCCGGCTGAAGGACAACCACAATGCCTGGGACTGTGCCTATCCCGGTGTCGAGCGACTGCCGGACGACACGTTCGTGCTGACAACCTACGGGCACTGGACCGCCGATGCGCTGCCGTGGATCCTGTCGGTGAGGCTGAAGCCTGAAGAACTTGACGCCATGGCAACCACCAGGTAGACCAATGAGATCGAGACTTTGAAGTCCAATTGAGAGTGCCAGAGGCACCCCCGTTTTCAGGCGAGCGACAGAAACAATTTTACTGTAGGACGGGCACCTCTGCCCGTCGCAGACCGTGACGGGCAGAAGTGCCCGTCTTACAGTGGCTGCTACAAATCAAATCCGGCTCGTCGAGCAAGAAGCAGGTGGCCATCTTCCGAATCCGAAAACTCATCGAACTCCGGGAATGAAGTCAGTTGCAGATCTTTGTCGCCGAATTTCAATTCCAGTTGTTCAATCGCATGAGCTGTGTTCCGATGATTCCGGAGTCGCATTAGCAGCCCGATTTCAGCGACGTAGATTTCACTTCGATCCGGGGCAGCGGCCTTAGCGGCGGCAATTGCGTCACTGGCTTCCTTGAGGCGATTCTGACTCATCAAACCGTCAATCCGATAATAGTTGAGATACGGATCCTGAATGGCCTCCAACAGTCTTTCCGCGACGGCCATCAGTTCGACTGGTTGAGTTTGGATTTCGTAGAGGTCCTTGAGTGCCAGAAAAGCCAAGTCACTGGCGATGGTGTTCGGATAGCATTTTCGCAAATCCTGAACAGCCTCTCGGTGCGAGTTTGAACCAATTGGACGTGCGACTACGCATTTCAGAATCATGGTTCCGAGTTGGTCGTTCAATGGAGGTTGCAGGAGATCGAATGCGGCAAGTGCTGCAGAAAACCGGCCCTGGCTTAAGCACATCGAAATCTGGGTAAGCCCTTCAGCCGATGCGACAATTGCCGAATCAATTCCTTCTGCGGGAATTCTCTCCGGGGAAGATTCCGCAAGGAATGGCCCGAGAGCAAGCGGTCGCACGGATAGAGTCAGATAGTCGCCGCTGAAATGTGCCACCATATCAACGACTTTCGGACCGTCTTGGCCACCCGCCTGTATGACAAACTCATTGTACGTTAGCCCCCCGTCCTTCGAATTGAGCCTGAACAACGGCCTTAATTCTGTGCCACGCCGATTCCAACGGACCAACTGGAAGTCGGAACTCAACATCATGCTTTCCGATGTGAGTCGACCAAACGGGTTGGAGTCCGCATAACCGCGCAGGAATTCTGTTTGCTGGAACGGAGACATTCTTGCTCCTGCTGTTATTCGAGTTACATTGGCCTTAGTCGAAAAACACTCCAGCATGGCCGACCTGTCCCGGGCTTTCGCCGCAGCCTGCAGTCTGTCAACCAGTTCACGCACCTCATCATCGCTTGCCGGTACAAAACCAGTAAGCTTATTCATGCGTTCATAAGTCATCGCGTCATCAGGCACGCCGTGAGACGCAGCAGGCTTTCCCGCCGTGCCCTTACCAGCAGATCGACTGTCCGACACCGTGGACGTATTGGGACGAACCGTGTTTGCGGACGTTTGACGCGAACTGTTTTTTTGTTGTGCAGACAACGAATCCGGCATCATCGACAGGACACTGATTGCCACGAAGAGACTGGCAAGGTGAAATGCCCGACGCATCAGAACGTTTTGATCAATTGAATGATGCCTTTCCATGAGATTCTTTATCCTTGCGGGCGACTGCCCAGTGTTTCGTACGACGGTGCAACTCATTGCTTTCATCGGCGGGATACGCAGTCACGGCTTGTACTACTATTCGCAGAACAAGTCTGTCGCAGGCGGTATCAACCGGGACACGCAAAAAGTGCTGATCGTGAGCGTTACGCTTCCATATTTGCCACCGCAGGATTTGCCAGCTTCGGTTGCCAAACAAAAAGAAGTCGCGACCTTTGAGATCGCGACTTCGAGTGTCAATCAAGTTTCTCACGAGTGTCCCTGTGGCCCGCCCTGCGTGTTACATCCGATATGATGGGTTTTCGCGGCTGAAGTCACGCTCCGCCAGCTGTGTTCCCATATCCAGTTCCCGGAACGAATAGTCTTCAAGCAGCGTCATTTCGTCGAGTTGTTCCGGAGTCAGTCCTTCGCTGTTGCTGCTCCAGGTGTAGTTTGTCACCTTCAGTGGCAAATGGTAACGCGTATCCATGTATACGAAACTTTTTCGATACAGGTCACTGGCGTCTGTTGAACTGTAGTCGTAGCGGAAGCAATAACATTCTCGCTCATCGATGACCTGGTTCTCCAGTCGCGTACAGACGACGCCCTGAGCAAGGTTAAGGTCCAGTTCACGCTGGATTACGATCTGGCGGATCATTCCAGCCAAGCCAGCTTCAGTCACCGGATAGCGTGCTTCCGATTTCGCTTCGGAACCGAATGGGTCGAGCTTCAGGGCGGGCAGGATGCGACCTTTCAGGCCACCCAGCTTCACGACCATCTGCTTGTCTTCATACGATTCATTGTAGAGTAGCTGCCGTCCCGTGTCGCCGCTCTTCCACTTCATGTAGACGCTGAAAGCGGGGGCATGGCGGACTTTCAGTTCCAGTGTCTGCGTGTCACCGATGTCGCCATTGATGCGTTCTCGTTTGTCAAACAGCACGCGATAGGAATGCACATTTTCAATGAAGCGTCCGCCGTCTTTCAGCAGTAGCATGGAAAACTTAATCGCATCCTGGTTGCTTCGCAGCGCGGAATTTGAGGACTCCAGAGTGGAGATCGCGGAAGGAACAATTTTGAGGGAATCCGCAGGATTGGAGTGATATCCAGGTGGATAAGGAACGTCTGACGTGTTTTCAATTCGTGTACTCGACAGGTTTACGCGAGCCACTCGGATGTCGTCACCAGCGGGTACGGGGTCAAAACTGCAACAGATGGCTCCGAGGCTGACTGCGGAGGCAATGATCGCGAGCAGATTACTGTTGCGGGGCGATTTAGCGCTGCGAATACACGGCATGTGGGAGGCACCTCTTTTGGGCATAGACAGGCAGATTCGGAAAGTAGGACAAACGGTTTAGTAACTCTTCAGATTGCAACGCGGAAAGCAATTGCATGCGTATCGCTGAAGAGCTTTAACGGCGTCCATTCCGATTCAGCCCGACTCCATAACACCATCCGCTCTGTTCCGACGGATCAACACTCCAACTTCGCCGACCACTTCCGCGTCATGCCGAGATGTCCAGGGCGATAGACCTCGCCAGAAATGGAGACATCCGGGAAAAACGTGAGACGCCGACCGAAGGCTGTGACAGCGAAGGCTGTGACAGCGAAGGCTGTGACAGTTCATATTGTTGTTGACAAGCCGTGAAGAGCAACAGTTTCAGCTAATATTTCATCGTCACCAGCACTCCTAAATTACCACTGACAAACCCTGTTTCCGGCAATACTTGCCGTGCAGTTGCACTATGCCGCACCACGTCGATAATCGCAAAAAAGTTCGCCTGGTTTGACATGCAGGTTTCTTCGGTCATCCTTGCCTAACTTGTGCAATCTGACACCAATTTGGTGGTCGAAATCTCGTGTCTCGCATCATACCAGTTGCCGATTTTGCCGCATGACTGAACACGTTCTCAACATTGCCGACCGGCTACGCCACTCCGCCTCGCTGGTTCCCGGCCAACGAGCGGTCATTTTTCCGGAATCACGAGACGCCGCTGGCCGAGTCGCATGGACTCATGTCACGTTTCAGGAACTCGATAACGAAGTCGATGCGATCGCACGCGGCCTGATGAGTCTGGGTGTCCAAACCGGACATCGGCTCGTGCTGATGGTGCGACCGTCGATCGAATTCATTGCTTTGACGTTCGGGATCATGCGATCAGGAGCCTGTTGCACGTTGATCGATCCCGGTATGGGAAAGCGCAGCGTCCTGCGCTGCCTGGACAGCGTTGACCCTGACGGTTTTGTCGCCATTCCGCCCGTGCAGTTGATTCGCCGTCTCATGCCGTGGCGTTTTCGAAATTCCCGCTTTAACGTGATTGTCGGTCCTCGCCAGCGGCGGTTTGGATGTCCGTCGTATCGACAGCTCGTCGAATCCGGACGAAAACTGACCATGCCATTCCCGAAGACCCAAAAGACGGATTCGGCGGCGATCATCTTCACTTCCGGCAGCACCGGGCCTCCCAAGGGAGTTCACTACGAACACGGGATGTTTGACGCTCAAGTGGATATCATCCGTGATCAGTACCAGATTCAGCCGGGAGAAATCGACCTGCCAGGATTTCCTCTGTTTTCACTGTTCAACCTCGCGATGCAGGTGACGTCGGTTATTCCGGACATGGACCCAACCCGACCCGCACAGGTAAATCCTCAGCGAATTATTGAAGCGATTCTCACCCAGAATGTCACGCAGGCCTATGGTTCACCCTCACTCTGGAACCGCGTCGGACGCTTCTGCGAAGAACAATGCATCGCCTTGCCTGGACTGCGGCGGATCCTGTCTGCCGGCGCGCCCGTTCCCAATCATGTGCTCAGCCGCATGACGAAGGCGCTTGATCCGTCAGCCGAATTCTTCACTCCGTACGGCGCGACAGAATGTTTGCCAGTCGCCTCGATTTCAGCCCGTGAAGTGCTTCAGGAAACCGCCGCGCTGACAGCTCAGGGCAAGGGCACTTGCGTCGGACGTGTATTTGATCAGATGCAAGTGCGAATTATCGAAACCAGCGACCAGCCGTTGCGGAACATTGCGCAAACCGTCGGTCTTCCAACCGGAGAGATCGGAGAAATCATCGTCAGCGGCCCGGTGGCGACTCGTGAATATTTCCGTCGATCCGACGCGACTGAGATGGCAAAGATTCAGGACAGCGACACGTTCTGGCATCGCATGGGAGATGTCGGTTACTTTGACGAATCCGGGCGACTCTGGTTTTGTGGTCGCAAGGCGCACATCGTGACCACGACCGCCGGACCGATGCATTCCGTCTGCTGCGAAGCCATTTTCAACAACCATCCCGACATCTATCGATCCGCATTGGTCGGTCTCGGCACGAAGGGGCGGCAAATTCCAGTGATTGTGGCGGAACCTGAAACAGGGCGATTTCCGGAAACGGATACCGATCGCAGACAACTCACCGTCGAACTTCTGACACTCGGTTCCGAAAATCTCCTGACCTCCGGAATCACTC
The DNA here is from genome assembly GCA_038214195.1 of Planctomycetales bacterium. GTDB lineage: Bacteria > Planctomycetota > Planctomycetia > Planctomycetales > Planctomycetaceae > SXXK01. Next base: position 19,413 of record JBBQSE010000027.1, on the reverse strand, counting down.
GCATTCTTTTCCACCGCACCCTGCCGGTGGATACCCGCCACAACGTAAAGATCAACCGCGAGCAACTGGCGGAGTGGGCAGCAACGCAACGGCCGGTGCAATAGATTTTCTCCGAGGAACCGTTACGGAGCGATCTTCATCCGTCGCACGCGATGATTATTTGTGTCGCCAACATACAACCAGTCGTCTGCAGACACGAAAACGCCATGCGGGCGATTGAGGCGGCATTTTTGCGGATCACCATCCGGTCCGTCGCCGGCAGTGCCATCACCGATCACGGTTTCGACGATTCCGGACGATTGTCGCAGGACCCGTACGGTGTGACTTTCCGTATCGGCGAAGTAGAGATCGCCGCTTCGTGACAGGCTGACACCCTTTGGGCCAGCAAGTTGAGCCTGCTTTCCTGGCCCGCCATCACCGGAATAGCCACTCTTGCCTGTGCCAGCGAGATGATGCAATGCACGCTTTTGCAGATCAATTCGATAAATTGCGTTCCCTTCCCGCAACGCCAGAAACAGTGAGTGATCTCCGTCGAAATCCAGCGCCCGCGGTCCGTTGAGCGGTGTGCCTGCGATCTCGGCTCCGTCGGGCGTTGCAGAGTGCTCGCCGGTGCCGACAAAGGTTGAAATCAATCCTTTGTCCGGATCAACCACCCGAATTCGATGATTGCGAATGTCGCAGATGTAGATTTGGTCGTCCCTGTCGAGCGCAATGGAATGCGGCTGATTGAGCTGCGCTGCAACCGCCGGTCCACCGTCTCCCGCATAACCAGCGCTGCCATTGCCTGCCACGGTTGAGATGATGTCGGTCTTTGCATCCACTTTTCGGACGATATGATTCTGCATTTCGACGAAGATCATGTTGCCGTGGCTGTCGAACCGCACTTCATAGGGCTCGTTGAGTTCAGCGTCTGTCGCCGATCCGCCGTCGCCGGAGTAGCCTTTGCGTCCGCAGCCAGCAACCGTGGCCATTTCGCCTGACTTCAGATCGATTCGCCGAACAACGTGCGAACCCACGTCGCAGACATACAACGCCTGGTCAGGACCGATACAGACTCCAAACGGCTGTGAGATTGCGGTGCTGGTAGCCGGACCATCTACAGGTATTGGGATGTCTTTTCCGTTGCCAGCGAACGTTGTGACTCGATGCGTCGCGTTACGATCGCCTTCTGTCGCGAATGCGGAGTCGATAGAGAGGCTAAGGAACACGGCCGCAATGAGGCGCAAATGAGACATGAACGGCTCACGCTTTCTTTTGCAGAAGTTGCTGGAAAGAACAGTTGGGACAACTTTTCTACTCTGGAGGTACCTTCGGTGCCTCAAACTTTTCCATCAGTTGTAGTGTTTCTTCGCTGACATGATGCTCGATGCCTTCACTGTCGATTGAAGCTGTCCGTTCGCTCACTCCCAAAGCCCTCAGGAAATTAAAGACGATCCGGTGACGACGTTCCGAGAACTCCGCAAGCGACCTGCCTTTTTCCGTGAGCGTCACGGGTGCGTAGGGTTCCGTATCGACATAGCCGTCACGTTTCATTCTGGCGACCGCGCGATTGACTGTCACGTGACTGACGGCAAATCGTCTTGCCAGATCCCGCACGCGGCATTCACCGGTTTGCTGCTGGATTTCGGCGATAGCTTCGACGTAATCCTGAGTCAACTCCGTTGCATGATCCCGGCGCGTTCGTTCGTGACCTCGAATTCGAGTCCTGTGTTCAAGCACGCGAGCAACTTTCGTCAGCCGGAACGCATTAGCGTTCGGTTTCTGGTGCAACCACTATCCCATCAACTCAGAAATCGGCCTGCCATGATCCACGATCGGGGTCGGACGTCCGTTGAAGTCCCGGATCATAGTGCTGGCAGCGTCGATACCAAGGTGATGATAGATTGTTGCCAGAAAATCACCAGCGCTGCAGATGCGTTCGATGGAATCCTCACCGCGTTTGTCGGTAGCTCCGATGACCTGCCCGGTTCGAATCCCGCCGCCGGCCCAAATGTTCGAGAAAGCTCGCGGCCAGTGATCTCGTCCGGGCTGCATCGTGCCAGCCGGAGCGCTGGCGTTGCCTTCACCGGTGCTGGGAGAATGTTCAATCTTTGGCGTCCGACCGAATTCACCGGTCACGACAACGAGCACTCGCTTGTCGAGGCCGCGTTGATAAATGTCCTCGATTAGCGCGGAAACGGCCTGATCATAGGCTTGGGCGCGGAATCGAAGTGCGTCGAAGACGTGATGATTCACGGCGTGGTCGTCCCAATTCTGAACACGACCACAAAGAGGACCGTTCATACTGGTCGTGAGGACCTCAACTCCGGCTTCCACCAGTCGCCGAGCCATGAGTAACTGCTGCCCCCACGAATTGCGTCCATAGCGGTCGCGAGTTCGATCGTCTTCTTTCGTCAGATCGAAGGCATCTCGCGTGGCGGGATTGGTGAGAAGAGTCATTGCCTGTTCTTCAAACTGGTCGAGAGCTCCGAGTTCTCCCTGACGATCGAAGGCTCGTTCCAGAGTATCCAGGTTGTGGCGCAGTGAAGTGCGCCGATCAATCCGACGGATTTCGTTTTGGTCGGACAGGCCGATGTTTGGCACCGAGAAGTTTGGCAGGTTCGGGTCACCGGTCACGGTGAACGGTGAGTACGCATCGCCCAGATAGGCTGGCCCGTTGTATTCCAACGGCGGCTTGATGCCGACGTAACGCGGCAGTGGATTCGTCCGCGCGGCTCCCTGAGACCGCAGATAGTTGGTAACCGTCATCCAGTCGGGATATTTCGGTTTCGGCTTGTCTCGCGTATCCGGATCACCGGACAGCATTTGCATCGAACCGGCGGGATGACCACCAGCCGTCTGACGCATTGAACGCAGGACGGTGAGCTTGTCCGCAATCGCCGCCTGCATCGGGAGCAATTCCGTGAACTGCAGGCCAGGGACCTTCGTGTCGATTGTCGAGAATGGGCCACGATATTCGCTGCCAGAATCCGGCTTGGGATCATAAGTGTCGATGTGCGAGCAACCACCTGGTTTCCACACCATGATGACGGCTGTCTTTTCACTCGCAGGTTTGCCACTCGCGGCGACCTCCTGAGCACTCGCGGCTTGCAGTCGCAGAAGGCCGGGCAGGCTAAGACTCCCGAATCCCGCCAGTCCCATGCGAATAAATCCGCGCCGACCAGCGGAACCGAATACCTGCGGTCCGGGGCAGCGAACAGATGATGCATAAAATGGATCGCTCATGATTTGTTCTCCTCTATTTTACCTTAATCGCTATCGGTTCCGACAACACAATATCTGCTGTATCTTTTGGTGCAGCCAGATCTGTGGCCCCCTTTAGTTTTCCGGCGGCAACAGTCACCGCAGCATCCGCCGTTTGCTTCCTCACCGTCGCATCCGCCACAGCAGCATCGGCCTCGGCTTTTTTATCCGATGATGCTGAGGCAGCTTCATCGGTCAGCCGCTGAACTTCCGCCGCTGCGACGGCCGCCTCTTCCACAGTCTTTTGATGAGCCGCTTCAGCAACTGTTACTGCTTCAGGATTATAGCGGTATTTCACAACCGCGCTGCCATAGAAAGCAATCAGGTAGTCTCCAGGCGGTGTTTTCAGGGCCGCTGTGTCCAGCACTGCCCGCGACGTGTCGGCTGAGATGGAAACATCAAAACGCGGATTGCCTTCAAATCCTTCACCAGACGTCTTCAATTGCAGAGTGTCACCCGAGAAATCCGAACGCCGCGTGTGGATTAGTGGGATCGTTAGTTTCTCACCAGCCGTCACTTCCCAGATTTTTTTCTCAGCCGGTGCGATCGTGATTGGAGCGACTTCTGAACTCGTGACGGAAACCGGCAACCCGGTTACAAGGCGGGGATGTGGAATTTCACTCCACGAATCAGCAATTGGCCAGGCATGGACGGCAATGTGAACCGGTCGAATCGCATCGGATTCGTTGAGCGTTGACTTGCCATAAAACGACACGTTCGCCCACGACGGCGGTGCGTTTTGATCGGCGGTGACGAGCATGATGCCCCGCGTTTTGCCTTTAGGAATCTTCAACCCCTGTGCCGTGACACCTTCAGGAAGACCTTCCATAACCAAATCAATGTCACCATCGAATCCATCACGACGCACGGCGACAACTTCCAACGCGACCGTGATTCCGTCTCTCAAAGCCAGTGGCTTTGACAGGGCGTTGCGGTCGCCGTTGCGAAGTTCCATGTGCAGACCCCATGCGGCGACGGCAAAGTCCGGAGCGGCCCTTCGAATGATGAGGCGATAGACGTTGCGCGAGTCGTTACGAGTTCCTCCAAACAAATCTGTCATCTGCAGACGATAAATACCGTCCTCCTTAATCTCAAGCTTGCCGATGATATCCGCCGAGCCACCATCATACGGTGGTCCGTCGTAAGCGTAGCCATTACTGGACGGCTTGATCGGTGCTGCGATATCGGTGAATTCGGCGATATCGGTCAACGTCTGTTCCGCCCCTTCACCGCTCACGTGCTGCACGACGACAGAAGGATCGGTGGGCCGTCCCAGTCGTTCAGATGCGACTTCCACCCACCAAACATCACCTTTTGTCGCGTTGAATTCGAACCGATCGACGTCCGCCGCCGGAAAGAAGTTGCCGGAAATGTCACACGGCAGCGTGATCTTCTGAGCCTGAACCTGCAAGTTGTTTGGCTCAACTTCCTGCGTCTCGGCCTTTTCAGCAAGCCCCGCCGGAGGCCATGAAAATGAGTTGACGGTTTTCGTCGCTGCAAACTGCGGGATCGCCGCGTCGGCAGCAATTTCCTGGATCGACAGGCGATAGTAGTACTCTCGCCCGCCTTTGAAGGTGAGTTCGTGGACTTTGATCGTGTGTTTACCGTCTTCAGTCGCCGTGAAGTCCAGTGTGCCGCCACGTCGTTCGACAACCAGATCGCGGCCAACGGAATCGCCGATGATCAGCACTGCGTCGAGTTTCGAATCGATACCTCTTGCTGCGCAATCGACGATGTAACGATGTCCCTTGACGGCTTCGAACCAATAATGATCGACGGCTTTTGGCGTTATCACGGCGTTGCAGATGGAATTGACTTTCAATTCCATCGCAGTCGATAACGATGTGTTCGGCGTGATCTGGACAACCTCCGGCACGGTATCGACACAGAAGACTCGCGCGGATGAAATTCCAAGCCGTGACATCAGTCGAGCTTCATAAAGGCCCGCCGGACAATCGGCGGCGATTGTAACGATGTACTTGTTCGCTTCCGGCTGTACGTTGGCATTAAGTTTCTTTGTGGCTGTGATCCCTGGATGCGTAAACAACAGCTCGCCGGGATCTTCGATGTTGTCGCCGGCGATCGTGATTTCCACCTGCGTACCAACCATGCCGCCCATGGGCATCGTCGTCAGCAGACGAGGCAGCGGCAGGCAAACGGATTGAGCATGGAGGCACGGTGCCCAAAATGCCAACACTGCAAAGGGAAGAATGATTCGATGCATAAGATTACTCGGTATGACAGCCTGGTTCACACTCGTTCCAGGGCTCCAGCCCTGGAACGCACTGCATCGGAGGCTCCTGCCTCCGTGATTGCGCTGGGGGGAGGCAGGTGCCTCCAGGGTAGCGTTGTTCAGAGCCTGGGGCCTCGGAACACGTTTAGTGATTGAACAAAAATTCTTTCGTATTGATCAAAGCCCAGATCAGATCCTGGAAGTTGTCGATGCTTGCCTTTTGAGGATCGACAGGATTGCCCGCCGCGTCTGTGCGAGGCTCGGCGAGATAATCGGTAGCCACCTTCAATTCATCTGCGCGTGGTTCGCGCGAAAATGCGGCCATATACAATTCGCGGATCTTTTCTTCGGGTGGCTTGTCGGATTTTGCCAACCGATCCGCGCGGCCGTTGCCAATTGCCAGCTTCCCTTTGATATCACCCGCGTTCATCAGGTGCAAACTTTGAGCAAGGCTTGATGACTGAACTCGTTCGCATTCACACACACTTTCGTTCTCCGGGCGACCGAAGACTTTCAGGAACGGTGAAGCGTTGTTGTAGCTGTTGTCGGGCAATGCAATTGCACGTGTGCCAGTCGGCAGATTTGGAAAATCGGTCCGAGCCTCCGTCAGGTCATCGATCGAATCCAGCATCACTTCAGCCTGTAGTCGGCGCGGATAATAGCGGGAGTAATTCTGTTGATCGGCGACGTTGTAACTGTTCGGCACGGAACTGAGCTGATACGCATTGGATCGTGTGATGACACGCACCAGTTCCTTCAGATCAAATCCGCTCGTGATAAAATGTTGCTCCAGTGCGGCCAGCAGCTCAGGATTCGATGGAGGATTGGTGTCGCGAATGTCGTCTTCCGGCTCGATTAGACCACGATGGAAGAAGTGCTTCCAGTAGCGGTTGACCAAAGCCTTTGCAAAGAACGGGTTGTCTGGAGAACTCATCCAGTTGGCGAGTTTTAAACGTGGGTCTTCGTCCGGATCGATCGGCGGAATCTCATCGCCCAGAGCTGCAGGCTTCAACGTGGCTCCGGTCTTAATGTTAGCTGCTGTCGCCAGACCGCGCTGATGAAAAATCAGGTCTTCACCGCGAGTCCCCGAAGGCTTGCGTCCCACTTGAGTAAAGAACGCCGACAGGCTGTAGTAATCGTCCTGGCTCCAGCGTTCAAACGGATGATGGTGACACTGAGCGCATTGCATGCGAACGCCGAGAAACAACTGTGCCACATCTTCCAATTGCTGCTTGGGCTCCTTGACACGCTTGTACCAGGCGACCGGCGGATTTGCGATCACAGTGCCGGTCGCCGCGAGAAGTTCACGCACGATTTGATCGTACGGTTTGTTGGAAAGCAGGCTGTCGCGCATCCAGGCGTAAAAGGCAAAGTTGGACGTCATGTCGCTGGCATCGTCCCGCCGATTCTTGAGCATCGCGGTCCATTTGTTCGCGAAGAAATCTGCGTACTCGGGACTGCGAAGCAAAGTATCAACCACATGATCGCGTTTGTCGGCATCATCGCTTGCGAAGAACGCAGCGGCTTCTTCCTCCGTTGGCAGGCGACCGGCAATGTCCAGCGAAACACGACGAAGGAATGTGGCGTCGTCACATACTGGCGAAGGAGGGATACCAATTTCCCTGAGGTTCGCAAAGACAAAGTCATCGACAAAATTCTTTGACGGCGGCACGCTCTCAACTGGAGCACCCAGCGGGACAGACGCGTTGAAGACCGACACCTTGCCCTGATAGCGAACCATCACGGCGACGTTGCCGGGGATGTCGAAGATCTTCACGAGCCCCCCGTCCGTGACATCGGCCATACTCTTGTCGTTCGATTCAAACAGCGCGAGGCTCGTGATATCTCGTTCGGTGCCATCGGCATATCGACCGACTGCTTTCAGTTGTTGCTCCGCATTCGGCATGACCTTGCCGCGGCTTGGCTGAATCTCGATACCAGTCAGCACTGGTGCCGAGTCTGCATCGTAAGCGGCACCCTGACGAATCCAGTTTAACAGCAACGCGTATCCCTGAGACTCGGCCGACAGGCGAACTCCTCCACCGTGTGGCATTTTGCCGGATGCTTTCATCAGCAACAGACTGTTCTCAGGAGCAGCCGGAAACAGCCTTCGACCCCGATCTTCTTTGACAAGGTGCTCGTAGTCGTCCTGCCCTTCAAAACCCAACAGGGAGAGTTGGAAACCGTTCTGTCCGCCACCAGCTTTCGCGTGGCAAACACCAGCGTTGCATCCAGCCTTGGTGAGGACCGGAACGACATCATTTACAAAGCTGACTGAAGGCACTGAATCGGCGGCGAGGCACGGTGAAGTGCCGATCGCAACTACGACAACCGAACGTATCAGCAATCGAAACAGGCTCGACTTTGAATGCGTAGAAACAGTGCAGGTCATTTTGTAACCACACGGCTAAAAGGTGAGAGTGAGACGATGGAGACGTCACACAAACAGGTGGGGTTGGAAAGAGTTCGCAGAACCGTATTATACTGCGCAAAATGGCTGCTTGCCACCTGCAAAATCGCTGATCTCGCCACTCAGAACGCAAATGGGAAAATGTTTACGCAAGTGTTTCGCCGTGAAATGAAGTGGAGCTTTCTTTCCGGCAGGGCCGAGGCTATTCTTTATAGTCGTCGATCGCTTCGCGAACGAAACGCGAACACCGTTGCGCGGCCCGTCTCGTTCGCAGCGCGAACGACGACTTTCATCCCCACCATCCTGCCCCGAAAACCCACCGATGACTGCAATCCTTACAACACGTCGAACAATGCTTCGCGGCCTTGGTGTCACAATGGCATTGCCATGGATGGAATCACTTCGTGTCTGGGGGCAAGAAGCTGGTACAACCGCTGCAACCGGCGAAGCACCCATTCGTTTTGGCGTCCTGTTTTCCGGAAATGGATTCCACAAGGATCATTGGTGGGCCAAAGGTGCCGGGAAGGACATGGAACTCGGCAAAGTTCTGGAACCACTCAACGACTACCGCGAAAAATTGCTGTTCGTCAAAGGGCTGTACAACGAAGAAGCTCTGAAAGGCAATATTCACAGTTCCCAAACAGGCAATTTACTCAGTGGCGCGCCGCTCGAAGCCGGAGGTGGAATTCGCAGCGGAACAAGCATCGATCAGTTGCTGGCACAGAGTTATGGGCAGACGACAAAAGTGCCGAGTCTGGTGCTGGGTTGCGAAAAGGCAAACCCGTCAGTCCACAAGAATTACTCGATGCTCTACAGCAGCCATATTTCGTGGAGTTCGCCAACCACACCGACACCACTTGAAGTGTATCCGGCGCTCGCATTTGATCGTCTGTTTCGAGACGCAGCGAGCAAGAGTGACAAGAGCATCCTGGACGCTGTGCTTGAAGATGCTGCCGATCTGCGTCGCAACATCAGTCTCAGCGATCAGCAAAAACTTGACGAATACCTGTCGTCCGTTCGTGAAGTGGAACAACGCATTGTTCGCGCCGGCGAACGCGGAGAACTTCAGGGCTGGAAACCTACGATCGACAAGCCCAATATCCCGCGACCAGCGGACGGAATCCCGCAGGACGTGGCCGAACACATGCGGCTGATGTGCGACATTCTGGTGCTGGCCTTCCAGACTGATTCGACTCGACTGTGTACGCTCAAACTGAACAACGACCATTCGTCGCTGCGGTTTCCGAATCTCAACGTGGACTACATGATTCACCACCTGCTGTCGCATCAGGAATCCGACGACTGGTTGAAGGTCAATCGATTCTTCCTCGAACAGTTCGCTTACATCGCCGGTAAACTGGACGCGATTCAGGAAGGTACCCGAACGGCTCTGGATAATTCGATGCTGATGTACTGCAGCAGTATGCACACCGGCAGTCACGACGCGAGCAAACTCCCTGTCGTGATCCTTGGCAAAGGCGGCGGAAAGCTGGAGACTGGACGCGTCCTGGATTATCTTGACAGACCAAACCGCAAGATGTGCAGCCTGTATCTGTCTCTGTTGAGTAAGTTCGGACTGAATCTGGACAAGTTTGGAGATTCGACGGAACGGCTGGCGGAAGTGTGATTTGCGGCGTTTGAATTTTCCTGTGTCGATACCGGACGCGTTAGCATCGACAGGTTTACTATTGTCTAAGCAGCCGCAACGCGCCAGCGTCCGGTTTCATTGAGAAAACCGGAGGCTAGCGCCCAGCGGCTGATTAAGAACCGACAGTTGTTTTCCGCTCGATGCTTAACGGGCCAACATTGCCTTCTGAAATCGCAGACATGCGCAATGTGGCGTTCGACGGCAATTGGCGTTAACCTGCTGATCAGGGCTGCATTCAATTTGGGCTCGTGCGAAAGGTCAACTCCCGTGCCGAACATTATTCAGGAATTTGCAAGCAGAATCATCTTCGCGTCAATGGCGGCGACTTTGATTCACGTAAACACCGCTGCGTGCCGGGGCGACGAGATTTTGGACAAGCCGAACATTTTGTTCATCGTGGCTGACGATTTGGGTTGGAGCGATGTTGGCTGGCATCAGGGTTTCGGCAAAACGCCAAACTTGGACCGTCTGGTGCGGGAAGGCATCGAGCTGGATCAGCATTATGTGCAACCCGTCTGCACTCCGACTCGCACGGCGCTGATGAGCGGTCGATATCCCGGACGTTTTGGTCCGCATGCGCTGGCACCGAGCAATCTTCGAGCAATGCCGCTGGGGACGCTGACGATGGCGTCGATGTTGAAGTCGATGGACTACAACACGTACCAGACCGGAAAATGGCATCTTGGTTCCCGCTACGAATGGGGCCCCATTCACTTTGGCTTTGATCATGGATACGGGACGCTGACCGGCGCGGCGGACCCGTGGACTCATAAGTATCGCCCCGGCGTTTACGAAGATACATGGCACCGCGATTGCAAACCGCTGCACGAAGAAGGCAACGCCACAGAACTCATAGCCGCCGAAGCTCTTCGAAGAATCGCAGAAGCTCGATCGCCGTGGTTCGTATACGTACCGTTTCACGCGGTTCACACTCCGGTGGACGCTCCGGATGAATTCAAGAAGTTGTACAACGGTGTGACATTTCATGACGACCCGGCAAAGCAGGATTCCCGCCGCAGAATGGCGTCGATGGTTTCGCAGGTGGACGCCAAGGTAGGCAAATTTGTCGAAGCACTGGAGCGAACCGGCCAGCGCAAAGACACGCTGATCGTGTTCACCAGCGATAACGGAGGGATTGAATCCCTCAAGAATGCGTACATCGGCGACGTTGGCGATTCGCCGCTCAACAGCGAAAATGATCCGTTGCGAGGCCAAAAGAATACACTCTACGAAGGCGGCACTCGTGTTTGTGCGTTCGTCAATTGGCCAGGTGTGCTGGCTCCGAGGAAACTCACGACGCCGATGCACATCGTGGACTGGATGCCGACGATCGCGAATCTGACCGGATACCAGCCGCCAGACAACGCGCAGTGGGACGGTTGCAACCAATGGCCGCTGTTGAGTGGAACCGCAGCAACCACCGAACCTCGCACGATCTACATCGCGATGAAGGGAGGACATTCGCTGCGTCTCGGTGACTGGAAACTGATCGTCCCCGGCAAAGGCAAGCCGCAGCTGTACAACATCGCGGAAGATCCGTACGAAAAATCGGACCTGGCTGAGTCCACTCCTGACAAGGTCAAAGAACTTGGCGGGTTACTGGAGAATGAACAGGCCAAAGATCTGCCGGAACTCCCAGCGGATCCCAAGGGACTTCCTGGATAAGGCGAGCGACAGAAAACTGTTTACCCGCTGTAGGATGGGCACTTCTGCCCGTCACAGTGCGCGACGGGAAGAAGTGCCCGTCCTACCGTAAAATTGGTCTGATTTAATGTGACAGAAATAAGGACAAATCGTGAAGATCACCATTCTGCTCTCTGTACTTGCAATGATTTCCGGGTTCACTTTCGCGGCTGCGGAGGAAAAGCCAGAAACTCCACACTGGAAATACAACACGGAAGTCATGCGACCGTTCTGGGAAGGAGACACCGTCGAGGGCGAATCGGTGCTGTTCATCAAGGATCCAAAGACTGGCGAAGCGAAGGCGTCGGTGTTGTTTCCCGTGACAAAAATTGTGAGCGTCTTCCGTTGCAGCGACTGGCGCTGGGCGGAAGGCGCGGCCTTTGAAGAAGGCCGTGATTTTGTTTGGAATCCGGGTTCACGCGAAATCACGCTGCCGGCAAACTCCCGCATCTTCTCGGTCACTCCCGATCAGTTACGACGACCAGCAGGGTCTCAGAAGTACAAGCTGACTCATCGCGACGGCAACGGCGAAATCTTATTCGGTGGCGGCACGGAATATCATGCGATGCAGACATGCATCACGTACCAGCATGAACCGGAAACCTGGCCGACGCCGGTCCCCGCATTCGATGAGAAATCACTGCCTCTGACGACTCAGAAGCTGCGTGCCGGGGAACCGGTTTCAATCGTATTGATTGGAGACAGTATTTCGACAGGCTGCAACGCCTCCGGCTGGGGTGCGACTACGCCATGGCAACCGCCGTTTCAGGATTTGGTGAAGGAACACCTGGAGGCGAAATACGCGAGCAAAATCGCATTCACCAACGACGCAGTCGGTGGAACTTCGACACCGTGGGGTTTGACACGAATTAGTGACATCGTCGAATCTCATCCAGACCTTGTGATCGTGGCCTTCGGCATGAACGACGCGTCAGGAATACCTGCGGCCGAGTATCAGGCAAACACGAAAGCGGTCATAGCAAAGATTCGCGAGCAACTGCCTCAAACGGAGTTTATTCTTGTCGCTTCAATGCTGGCCAACCCCAACTGGACGACGCTTAACCATGAAGTATTTCCGCAGTATCGCGATGCACTGGCGGAACTCGTCGGGCCCGGTGTCGCGCTGGCCGACATGACTTCCATCTGGACGGAATTCCACAAACGGAAACAGGACTGGGATCTGACTGGCAACGGCGTCAACCATCCGAATGACTTTGGCCACCGAGTTTATGCACAGGTGCTTTCGACGTTGCTTGTCTCGGCAGTAGCTCCGAAGCCAGCTGCGACGACACCGGGCAAACCGCAGGTCGTTCGTCTTTGGGACGAGAAGGCACCAAACGGCGACGACACGTTTGAAGAATCGGACGCCAAAATCACGGTTCATCAGGCGGAGAAGGGAAACGGAACGGCAATTGTAATCTGTCCTGGCGGCGGCTATGGCGGACTCGTCACCGGTGCTGAAGGGCACGGAATCGCCGAATGGCTGAATGGCCACGGCATCACGGGCGTCGTGCTCGAATATCGGCTCCCGAAAGGCCGATCATTTGTGCCGCTGCTGGATGCCCAGCGCGCGATTCGCATGGTTCGCGCGAACGCGAAGCAATGGAACATCGATCCGGCCAAAGTCGGCGTCATGGGGTTTTCAGCGGGTGGTCATGTGGCATCGACCGCAGCGACACATTTTGACGATGGGGATCCGAAAGCCGACGATCTGATTCAGCAGCAGGGCAGTCGCCCGGATTTCGCGATCCTTGTCTATCCCGTCGTGACGATGGGGGAGACGACTCACGGCGGGTCGCGCAACAACTTGCTGGGCGCCAACCCTTCGCCCGAACTGATTGCATTGTTCTCGAACGAAAAACAGGTCACCGACAAAACGCCTCCGATCTTCCTGGCTCACGCGTTGGATGACAAACCTGTCCCTCCGGAAAACAGCAAGGCGCTATTCGACGCACTGCAGGCGAAGAAAATCCCGTCGAAATATCTTGAACTTCCCTCCGGAGGCCACGGCCTTAACGGCTACAAAGGTCCGATGTGGGATGCTTGGCAGCAGCAGTCTCTGGAATGGCTGGCGACCTTGGGTTTTGGTTGAGCGGATGAACACCAAGGCAACCTGGAGCAGGCCAGAAAGATTGGTTTCAGAATCCGTCAGATCCGCCGCAGTTGCGATCCCGAAAAGACGCCACTTCGTCATAAGACTTGATCTGCATGATACGCTCTGAGTCAAGCGTTGTCACGAGGATTGCGATGGTCGAGATTGTGCTGTGAGAGTCTGGCAGCGGCAGTCACGGTGATGGGGAGTTGCATTCCGCAGCGGCCAGTGGTTAATCGCGATGGACATCACAGGAAAGCCACGGCAGAAACTGACAAGCCCAGAACAGCAACGCCGTGATCGCTGTTCAGTCGGCCGCATTCTCACGAAGTCGTCGTGTGACTATCCCCGGTTCGACGCCAACGGCCTTGTGCCGTTGGTGAAGATGATGGAGAGTTGGAACTTCATCATCTTCACTATCCGGGCGAGCCGAATGGGGTCGTTTATGCGGCCGAGCTACAGCGGTTCAGCTGGTGCGTCGCCCTCCCGGCGAGCAGTGATTCGTCGCTGCCGATTTATTTGGCTCGTGGTCGCTTGCCGAAATCGTGGCGGACGAGACCCGGGAGGACGTCGGCGTCGAGCGTGGCGATGCGGCCGGAGGCGAGCAGGTCCCAGGCGATGGCGGCCATGGCGGCGTTATCGGTGCAGAGTTCCATCGGGGCGACGAGGACCTCGAACTTTTCACGACGAGCCATCTTGCTGAGTTCATCGCGAAACATCTGATTGGCGGCGACGCCGCCGCCGACACACAGTCGCGAATAGTCCAGTTGACGCACGGCGAGGCGGCATTTTTCAACGAGGACTTCGACAGCGGCTTCCTGAAATCCAGCGGCGAGGTCGGCGACGCGATCCGGGGGCGTGTCGGATAGCTGGTCCGGGCCAGGAATTCCGCGGGCGGCATAGAGCACGGCCGTTTTGAGTCCGCTGAAACTGAAATCGAGTTTGCCGCTGCGGATCATCGGACGCGGCATTTTGTAACGGCGAGGATTGCCTGCAAGTGCGGCCTTCTGGATTGAGGGACCGCCGGGATACGCCAGGTTCAAGATCCTCGCGACCTTGTCAAACGCTTCGCCAGCGGCATCATCGGTTGTGCTGCCGATGAGTTTGCATTCGGTCGCCGAGCGGCAGTCGTAGAGATTCGTATGGCCGCCGCTGACGACAAATCCGGCGCAGGGATAAATGGATTCCAAACGTCCCATGCCGCAGGCGTAGATATGGGCTTCGACGTGATTCACGGTGATCAGCGGAATCTGCAGACACATCGCGATCGTCTTGGCGGCCGTTAGTCCGACGAGTAATGATCCAACAAGCCCCGGCTCGGTCGTCACAGCGACGGCGTGCAGATCCTGCAATGTGCAGTTGGCATCGCGAAGTGCGGTCTTGATGACGGGCAGGATGCGTCGCACGTGCGCGCGAGACGCGATCTCTGGGACGACACCGCCCCATTCCAGATGCAGTTCATGCTGCGACGCAATGATGCTGGACAATACCTGGCCGTCTTCCCGCACCACGGCGGCTGCGGTTTCGTCGCAGGAGGATTCGATGGCAAGGAGAAGGCGAATCTGAGACAACGGAGCAACCAGTGCGGGAGATATGATGAATGTCGGGGCGACCGATCCAAACGTAGGACGGGCACTCTTGCCCGTCGCAGCGCGTGACGGGCAAGAGTGCCCGTCCTACGATGGATAAATTAATTTTGCAGCTCGCCGTTTGGTTGCCGACCTGAGGACAGGTCGGCCTACTTTGGGCTGACGAACTTATCCTTGCCAATCCATGGTCGGAGGACTTCCGGAACGACAACGCTGCCGTCGGCCTGTTGAAAGTTTTCCAGGACCGCGATGATCGCTCGGGCGCAGGAGATGGCGGTGCCGTTCAGAGTCTGCACAAACTGGGTCCCCTTCTTATCGGGGTTCTTGCAGCGAATGTTCAGTCGTCGCGCCTGATAGTCGGTACAGTTCGATGCGCTGGTGACTTCGCCGTATTCGCCGCCATCACCGCGACCGGGCATCCAGGCTTCAATATCGAACTTGCGATAGGCTGGACCACCAAGATCACCGGAAGCCGTGTCAATCACGCGATAGGGAATCCCGAGTCCCTGAAAGACTTCTTCTTCGATTCGCAGGATGTCCTTGTGCAGCGTGTCGGAATCTTTGAGATCCGGTCCCGTGTAGCCAAACATTTCGACTTTGGTGAACTGGTGGACGCGATAAATTCCGCGACCCGCGCGGCCAGCAGCACCGGCTTCGGTGCGAAAGCAGTGCGACAGTCCCGCGTACTTCAGCGGCAGGCTGGCGATGTCGAGAGTCTGATCCTTCTGAATGCCGCCGAGCGTAATCTCAGCCGTCGCGACCAGACTTAGGTCACTGTTGGCGATGGAATAGATTTGCGTCTCATTGCCACGCGGATTGAAGCCGATGCCTTCAAGCACCGAATCGCGTGCCAGGTCCGGCGTCGTGAACAGCGTGAATCCTTCACTGCGCACCTTCATCAGGGCATACTGCACGAGCGCCATTTCGAGCATGACGGCGTCGTTTTTCAGAAAGTAAAATCCGGAACCGGCCACGCGGGCTCCAGCTTCGAAATCGATGATGTCCAGATGGGCGGCGATCTCGACGTGGTCTTTGGGTTTGAAATCAAACTTTGGCTTCGTGCCCCAGACGCGAATCTCATGGGCGTCTGCTTCTCCGCCGATCGGAGCGTCCGGGTGTGTCATATTTGGGATCATCGCCTGTTCAAGGCGAAGTTGTTCGTCGATGACCTTTTGACTTTCCTCGGTCTGATTCACCTGTTCGCGAAGGGACTTGCCCTGTTCGACCAGTGCCGGTCGATCGGCGGCCGATGCTTTCGGAATCTGCGCGGAGACTTCTTTTTGCTGCCGACGCAGTTCGTCGCCTTTGGCGATCAACGCATTTCGTTCGTCACGCAGGCGAATGACGGCATCGACGTTGGCGGTCACTCCGCGTTTGCGGCAGTTGTCGATGACTTCGTCACGATGTTCGCAGATGAACTGCAGATCCAGCACTGGGGGAACTCCTGGGTGTGTTTTTAGCTATGCGTGACTTTCGCCAGCTCTGCCCACAGGCAGGCGCTGGCGAGAGTGCCGTTGTGAAAATCCTGAACGTGAATGTGTTCATCGGGGCTGTGGAGGTTGTCCGAATTCCGGCCCCAGCCGAGCAGCAGGGTATCGATTCCCAGAATCTGTTTGAAGCTGAGTACGACAGGAATCGAGCCACCCTCACGAACCAGAACGGGCGGCAGGCCGAAGGCGGTCTCCACGGCCTTGCTGGCTGCCGTGAGCCAGTCGCTGGTGGGATCGAACACAAAGGCCTCGCAGCCGTGGAATGACTTGAATTCGAACTCGATCCCGGGCGGGCAATTGGATTTCAGAAACGATTCCAGGGCCTCCAGGATTTTTTTCGGTTTCATTGCCGGGACCAGACGGCATGTAATCTTTGCGGTCGCTCGCGATGGAATGATGGTCTTGGGACCTTCGCCGGTGTAGCCGCCAAAGATTCCGTTGATGTCACAGGTCGGACGCGCCGTGCGACGCTGGAGCGTGGTATAACCAGCTTCCCCAAAGGTTGCCGAGCTTCCGACTTCCTTCAGAAAACTGGTCTCAGAGAACGGCAGCTTTGCGTACTGTTCGAGTTCCACGGGCGTCAGTTCGACAACATCATCATAGAAACCCGGAATCTGCACGCGTCCATCATCGCCGACGAGTTTGCCGCACATTCTGGTGAGGGCATTGACGGGATTCGCGATGCTGCCGCCATAGATTCCGCTGTGAAGATCTTTGCCGGGGCCTTTGAGTCGAACTTCAGCTGCGACGATGCCGCGCAGGCCGCAGGTGATCGCTGGAATTCCATCGCCGTATTGGCTGGTATCGCTGACGACGGCGACGTCGGCTTTGAGCAGTTCGCCTTGAGTTTCCAAAAAGTGGTCGAGGTTCGCGCCGCCGACTTCCTCTTCGCCTTCGATGAGAAACTTCACATTGACGGGCAGTTCTCCGTTCAGCTTGACCCAGGCCGCGATCGATTTCAGATGCGTAAAGACTTGCCCCTTATCGTCCGTCGCGCCGCGAGCGAACAACTTGCCATCGCGAACCTGCGGTTCAAACGGTGGCGTGGTCCAAAGATCCAGCGGATCCGGTGGCTGAACGTCGTAGTGGCCGTAGACCAGCACCGTCGGCAACTTCGGATCGCGAATGCGTTCGCCGAACACAATCGGGTGACCCTTCGTCGGAAAGATCTGTGCTTTCAGCCCGGCATCTTCCATCGACGCTTTCACCCAGTCTGCACACTTCAGCATGTCTCCGGCATATTTGCTGTCCGCGCTGATGCTGGGGATTCGCAGAAAGTCGGAGAGTTCGCTGAGCGCCGCGTCCTGATTGGCTTTCAGGTGATCAAGAATATTTTGCATTGAAGAGATCCTGTTGAGTAAAAGGCGTGGCGTAAGTTACGGGCTGAGACGGACTTTGCAAAGCGTGGCCAATTGGACCCAATCTACGTTGATCAGGATCTGCGGATCATTTGATCTTATAGCAGCAAATGATCTCCTGATCGCGAAGATACAGGCAACCGTTGCTGATCACCGGATGAGTCCACACTCGGCCCAGGGCGTGTCGCTGGGTTGTTTGAGGCTCCAGTTTGAAACGACTGACTTCCTTGTAACCCGTCTCAGTAGCTTCAACGAGGAAGCATTCACCGTTGTCTTCGTCGATGCAGTAGAGCATTCCGTCCGCGTACGTGAGACCTTTACTGCCGCCTTTTTGTGAATCGTTCCAGACGGGCGCGCCGGAACTAAAATTCTGGCAAATGATACCGGCGTTTTCGCTGTGGCCGTACACGTGGTCACCTACCAGCAGCACGCCGCCGTGATGATTTTTCATCACTTTGTTTTCATAGATCTTCTGAACTTTGTTGTCTGCGGTCAGATTCAGTAACAGGCAACCGGCTCCGTAGGCGGCCGACACATAAACCTGGCCGTCTTTGTAGATGGGAGTCGCTACCACCGCGATGCGACCGGGAAAGTCGTGCTGCCAAAGCAACTTTCCGTCACCATCGAACCCGAACACTTTTTGAGCCGTCAGCTGGATGTACTGCCGTTTGCTGATGTGATCGACAGCAATAATCGAGGAATAGTTCGCAGGCTGCTTCATATCAGCCGTCTGCCAGAGCTTCTCACCGGTCTTCAAATTAAAGCACGCGATCGCCCCCTGCTCGCCGCCTGGTGTCACAAACACTTTGTCGCCATCGATCAACGCAGATTCACAATAACCCCAACTCGGAATCGTGCCCCCGAGCTCCGTCATACTCGCACGCCATTTTTCCGCACCGTCAGCAATCGACAGACAGACAACATCTCCCTTGCCGCCGACGGCGACCAGCAGATCTCCCGAAACCGTTGGCGTGCTGCGCGGACCACCGCCCCAGCCGTTTTCCAGGTACTGTCCGACATTAGTTTGCCAGACCTTCTTCCCCGTGGTCGCATCGATGGCGATCACAAATTCGTTCGATTCTTCGGCAGTTCCGTCGGCTCCCATCGTGTACAAAACGCCGTTGACGACGGAAAAGCCAGAATAACCGAGCCCCGTGTCATGCGACGTCCAGAGTTTTTCCGGGCCACCTTCAGGCCACTGCTTCAGCAGGCCGGTTTCGGTGGAAATGTCATCTCGATTCAGCCCGCGCCAGCCCGGCCAGTCCTCAGACTTCGCAACACTGGAGAAAAACCCTGCACACGCAAGAAGCGTCAAGACACTCAACCTGAAGACCATGTCACACCCTGGAATTGGCACAAAACGAAGTTTGGAAGTTTAAACAACCCGAAAATAGAACGACATTCACTCAGGAACCATCCCGAAATAAGATCGATGACTAGCCCAAAAAGCCGGGCTTCTGCTCCTAAAACTTAATCTGGGCCAATTCCTCCGTGACTTTTTCGCTTCGAAAATCTTTCCGGATCGCTGACATCAGAGATTAGCAGAATGCACGATGATTGTCCCTTTCTCCGTCCGGATTGCAGGTCGAGACCCCGTCGAGAGATCACCGCGTTCAGACTGTGAGTGAAAAGATGACAGCGGACTGGTTATCTTCACGAATTGCTGC
>JBBQSE010000026.1:0-36395 GCA_038214195.1 Planctomycetales bacterium | reverse complement strand
CCGAATCCGAAGCGCAGAAGATTCTGGAAGCCTGCCCCGATGCGGAATGGCGGCTGATTTTTTCCTTGTGTCGATATGGTGGCTTGCGTTGTCCGTCTGAGATCCTCTGTTTGACGTGGACAGACATCTTGTGGGATTCGTCCAAGATCGTGGTGACAGCACCAAAGACGGCACATCACAAGGGGCACGAACAGCGCGTGATTCCGATATTCCCTGAACTTCAGAAGCCGTTGCTGGAAGTGGCGGAACGATCGGCTGAGAAAGTCGCTCCCGTCATCACCCGCTACACCGCTTCCAGCCAGAACCTGAGAACCACGTTCAACAAGATCGTGAAGCGGGCTGGAATCATCCCCTGGCCGAAACCGTTCCAGAACCTGCGATCAACGCGGGAAACGGAACTGATGGAAATCTATCCCGCTCACGTTGTCTGTAAGTGGATCGGGAATTCCGAAGCCGTGGCGCGCAAACATTACCTGCAGGTGACGGACGCTCACTTCGAAAAAGCGGTTTTCGCAATGACGGAAGATCTGGTGGCCAGCCAGGTGGCCAGCAAGATATGCAAAGTGACGCAAACTGGAGAACCAGCCAAAGAAGCGAACCCCGAAAACACCAGTGTTTTTCAGGGTTCTGCGGATGACTGCGCGTCTGTTACAGATGAAGAAATAACCCGACCAGGGCTCGAACTACTGGCGAAAACGCAGGGCAAACGGCACTTTCTGAAGTTGGTGGGGCTCATGGTGGGGCAATCGAAAACGGTGGGGCAATTGGAATCAGTTCCGAGCTGCGGGGCGTGGTCGATGCGTGGCCGCTGTTGAGTGAACTTGAACGGCGGACGATTCTTCAGATGGTGGCCACCTCGAGCGCTGGGCGGAATCCGGAATGATGACCGACAACGGCGGGGCTCGTTGTCAGCCTGGGGAGGGGGGCTGAATTTTTAGAACGGTTCCGGACGGAAGCCACGCTTGCCGATCTGCGTGAATTTGTGCGCAATTCAGGGGGGAGGGGTCTCACGGTCGATTTGAGGCCGGGACGCTGGCGGATGACCGGACGGAACGCCCCCCCCGGTGTAGGTTCTTTCCCGGCGTTTTCTTCCGTGGCACAGTAGAGAGTAGCAGAGTGTAAGACACACTTTCTTTCCCGCCGCCGGACTGCGTTTTCGTTCTGCGTTGGCGTGGCGGATTCGTTACGGAAAACGATCCAGCAAAACCAATTCCCGACGAATCAGAACAATCGCCGGGCGATTCATTCCCAGCGCTTCAATGGTTGCTCGCCCGGTTGGAGTTCGACCGCGAAGCCGCCAAGTGGACGTGAACGCGAAATGATCGGTCCAAAGATCGGAACGCGGATTGAATAACGGAACGGCGTTTCCGGTTCGGGGATCGGTGGCCGTGGTTCGAGCTGCCTTGCGAAGCGAACACGTGACACACGCCAGCGCCAAGTTTTCCAGTTCGGTTGGTCCATTCTGCGATCGGGGCAACACGTGGTCAACGTGGAACGTGGCTTCCTGCGACGCCTGAGGCAGAACGCAGTATTCGCAGACATCACCCGCCCGTTCTCGAACGAGTTTCACCAGACGCACGGGAATTTGGGGACTCATTGCTGATTGCGTTCCGCGCGTTCCGCCCGGAGCTTCATCAGGGACAGGAAGTCAACCAGTTCTGTCAGCGCCTGCGCTTCCTCCCGTTCGGCCTTGCGGAGCTTCCCGGTTTTGTCCTGTTCATCCAGCAAAGAACTCAACCGCGCCTGCAAGGCTGCGGGCATTTGGAACCGTTTCCAGTCCTGCGGAAGTTCCAGTTCAACCGTAACGCTGCTCATGTGTGTTCCCCGAATTGATTCCCGAATTGACCGGCATTGTACCACTGACAACCAGCCAACGAAACCAGTCTTCACAGCATTCAATGACCACAGAAGCACTGAGGCCGCTCCAATTGGATCTTTCGACCGCCCCAGGTTGGCCCGGTGGCGAACACTCGGCTAAACTCGGGCGGATTGGCGATTGCCACATGGGGGAGCGTTTCAGGTGCCTGAATTGCGGACTTTCATTGCCATTGCTGACAGTCAGATTGAAATGAAGGCCGTTGCAGAATGCCCGTTGAAGCCAAACCGCTGTTTCGCCCCGATGTTCTGCGACCGCATTTGCAGGCGTTCCAATGGCCGGACAACCTGGACAAAACGAAAGCCACGTTGACGCGCTGGGGCAACATGCTGGCAACGGGCCGGGCGGACAAGTTCAAAGAACAGGAACTGTTGCCCGACTTTCTGACTGAGATATTCTGCGAAGCACTCGGCTACACCCGCCCCGCCGATCACCCGGAACGCTTCACAATCTCACGCGAAAAACACGTTCAGATTGACGGGAAGTTCGCCGACGCTGTTCTGGGAGATTTCCAGGCCAGTCAGGAACGGTTCGTCGTGGCACTCGAAGGCAAAGGCCCGACTGATCCACTCGACCGCCCGTATTCCGGGCGGAAAATGTCGGCTGTAGATCAAGGCTACCGATACGCAATCAATCTGCCGTGCGACTGGATCATTGTCACTTCCATGCGACAAACGCGACTGTACTTCAAAGGCGCGGACCAATACACCTACGAACGATTCGACACGGAACGCCTTGCCACGGACGATTCGCTGTTGAAACGGTTCCTGTTTCTCCTGGGAGCGAAACGAGTTGTCCCGGAGAAAGGCGACTGCCATTTGTTCGGATTGCTCACATCATCGGAGAAAGTCGGCAAGGAACTCACGAAGGAATTCTACTTCCGCTATGCCGAAATGCGGCAAAACGCATTTGAGCAACTCTGCAGCGAGAATCCAGATTCCTCACGTGACGCACTTCTGACAGCAACGCAAAAGCTACTCGACCGCGTTTTGTTCTGTGCGTTCTGTGAAGACCGTGGATTGTTGCCAGCGAACACAATTCAACACGCCTACGAACATCGAGACCCGTACCAACCCAAACCGATTTGGGAGAACTTTCGCGGGTTGTTTCGAGCGATCGACACGGGCAACGCCGGGCTGAATATCCCCGCCTACAACGGCGGGTTGTTTGCTCACGACAAGGCACTTGATGACCTGAAATTGTCCGACGCCGCGTGCGGATACTTCCGCGATTTGGGGAGCTACGACTATCGACCGGCAACCGCCGTTTCAGCGGAAACGGATGAAGCCGCCGGGAAATTGATCGACGTGGATATTCTAGGCCACATCTTTGAACAATCCATTACCGACCTCGAACGGCTGCGCGATGAACTGGAAGGTCGAATTGAACCGCAGACGCCGGAAAAGCGAACTTCACGGCGAAAGAAAGAAGGCGCGTTCTATACGCCTGCGTTTATCACTCGCTACATCGTTGAACAGGCGCTCGGCAGTGTGCTGAATGATCGATTCGAACAACTTCGAGCGAATCACGAAGGTAAAGCCAAAGGCACCGCAAAGACGGCGCTGGCCGATCCTGCCGTTTATCAACTGGACGCATTGAACGAACCGCAACGGAAAGCGCTGGTCACATTCTGGGAATCGTGGCAGGACGAATTGAAAGCCATCCGAATCATAGACCCCGCTTGCGGTAGCGGTTCGATGCTGATTGAAGCATTCGACCAATTGCACATGGTTTACCAAATCTCAAACGATCGGTTGGAAGAACTTCGCGGTTCGCGTTCGCTGTTCGATCCAGACCGGCAGATTCTTCAGAACAACCTATACGGCGTTGACCTGAACGAAGAAGCCATCGAGATTTGTCGCCTGAGTCTCTGGATCAAATCCGCCGCGCGGGGCAAGGTGCTGACGAGTCTTGACCATACGATTCGCGTTGGCAACAGCGTGGTAAACGATCCCGCCGTACATCCCCGCGCTTTTGATTGGCACGCCGCATTCCCGGAAGTGTTTGGAAATGGCGGGTTTGATGTTGTCATCGGGAACCCGCCGTACATTCGACAGGAATGGCTTGCACCGTTCAAGCCGCATTGGAAAGAGGCTTTTCAGACCTTTGACGGTGTCGCCGACATCTTCACGTATTTTTATGAACTCGGTGTCAACATACTTCGCCCCGCCGGGCGTCTGGGCTTCATAACGTCAGGAAGTTGGGTACGTGGAAACTTCGCGGCACCGCTTCGCCAGTTCATCGCCTCAAATGTCGCCGTTGAATCAATCGTTGACTTTGGAGAATACCAACCGTTCGAAGATGCTGAGTTGATTCGGCCAACGATTGCTGTCCTGCAGAAGCGACCGCCAGGCGGTTCAATGAGACTTTTCAAGTGGCTGACAAGTGGTTCGCCGCCGGAAAACTTGACGGAAGTCATTGCACAAGCGCCGACAATGCGAACGGATCATCTTGGCGCGGATGCGTGGGAACTTGACCCCGACGAAGTACTGGCGTTGCGGCAAAAGCTGGCTTTAGGTGGTAAGCCAATTCGTGAGTTCGCGGGAACGATCTTTCGCGGCGTAGTTACGGGGCTGAATGAAGTGTTCGTCATCGGCCAAGCGAAGCGTACGGAGTTGGTTGGCAAAGATCCACGAAGCGCTGAAATCATTAAGCCGTTTGTTCAGGGCACTCACATGCGCCCGTGGTACATCGAGCAATCCACAGACCATCTGATTTTCGCTCGACGGGGTGTCAACATCGCCGATTACCCCGCCGTACTGGAATACTTGGAAACACATCGCACGGCACTGGAACCAAAGCCATCGTCTTGGGACAACGCCGGAAAGTGGCCGGGGCGTAAAGGTGGTTCCTACGAATGGTATGAATTGCAAGACACGGTCGATTATTGGCCTGCGTTTGAGCAACCGAAGATCGTTTGGCCCGACATAAGCAAACGGCCGCGATTCAGCATGGACACTCAACAGCGATACTTGGGCAACACGGGGTTCGTGATTCCAGGCGGAGACTTCTACCTTTTGGGCGTTCTTTCATCGTGGGCGACTTGGTTTTTCATCAGCAAGACAGCGCAGCCGCTACGACTTCGGGGAGACCGCTGGCAATACCGTTTGTTCGCCCAATTCATGGAACACATCCCGATTCCAGATGCAAACAAGCAAGACCGGGAAGCCATCGCGAAGTTGGCGGAATCTTGTTCGTCGCTGGGACTACAACGCTACGAAGTGGAAACGAATTGCCAGCGCCGTTTGTTTCAAGCATTTGGCCAGGACCCACAAGGCCAGCCACTCGGCAAGCTGAACAACAAGGCTCAAGCATGGTGGGAACAGTCGCTGAATGAACTCGGCAACGCTCTGAAAACAAGTTTCAAACTGAAAGCCAACCCGTTCAAGAAACCGCAGATTGCCGACGAATGGGAATCGTATCTCGCTGAAAAACGGTCCGCCGTGGAATCACTCAAGCAACAACTGGCAGACGCCGAAGCCGAGGTCAACGCCCGCGTTTACAAACTGTTTGAACTCACTCCGGATGAAATCAAACTCCTGGAACGCGAAGTCGAACACTGACGGACATTGTCAGCGTGAAACCGCTGCCGGGGGGAGATCATGCGAACCGCAAAAAGACCTCGCAAAGTTGTCCCAAAATCGACGGCCGCCGCCGATATTTCGACCGAAATGAATTCGCCGCGTGGCCGTCCCCATGTTTTGCCGCTGAATTGATACCCCCCCCTATAAATTTTGCCGGAATCGCTGTTTGGCGACAGAGCGGTATCCGCGATTCGATCGGCCAACAATTTCACCCCCTTACCCCGCTTCGCGAGGAAAGGAAAGAAACTGTGTCAGAGTTAAAGACTGTTCCCACTGCTCAAGGCGTGGTCGAAGTCGCAAGCGAGGACCCGAAAAGCTGTTGAGCCAACGGGTTCAGGTTGCGCCATGAAATCGGAAGAATGGCAACGGTGGAATCTGTTCGGCCGTTGTTCGGCGAACGCTCGCCAGTTGTTGGCGGAAGTGTGACACGGCCGGCATTCGTGCCGTGAATGAGCTCCGGATATTTTGGTCGAAATGGTCCGCCGCGTTCATGCCTTGAGAGGAAGGAAGGAATAGCGATTCGCGCTAACCAGTCCGCGCCCATTTTTCGCCAAACAAGACCCGCGCGGAAAGAATGGCCGGGGAAGGACCCGCGAAGCTGTTGAGCGAACGAAATCAGGCTACAATGTGCAACGCAAGGGCTAGGCGTGGGCGTTGCTTCCCACCCGAAAAGTTGACCCGAATCAACCTGCCCTGTTCTTGCTTCATTCGGGATGGATCTGAATTCGGGAGATCTGATGGAGATTGAAACTCCATTCGTCTGGACCATTGCTGAAGCAAACCGGTTGGCAGATACATTTGCAACAATGGGTCTGGCCGCGCCGCTCGCCTATGCGTCCGCCGTATGGGCACCAAATCCGTGCGGAGCCTATGAAGAATTTGATTCAATCAAATCGCATTTCCGAGTTCTCTTTGAATGCGGTGCAACGTATTGCCTTGAAGACGATTGTTCATTCGGCAAGCCAGCCGCTTGGTTTGAAGGGGAAGTAGACTTTCAAACAGCCCATGATGAACATCCGAACTTACTTGCACAGGTTGTGCGAATCGTTGGTCTGGAAGCCGAGTTTCCCATCGCGGCTGCCGGTCGATTTCTTAGCGAAGCAGCCGTTGCATTTGCTCAGTCAGACTTTGCTGTGAATTGGTACATTGCTGGGAGAGCCTATGGATTTCAGGAACAGCTTGGAGCAGACATTTCCTTGCAATGTCATTGGTGGCAGTTCCTCGTGTACGTTTCAGAACTGAATCAAGTTCCAATTCGCTATATTCGTCGTTGCTGCGTTACCGGTTTCGAACCTGGTGGCCACTTGGAGTTTCGAGAAGCAGAAGAGCCGCTTTCATGGTCAATTCCAGATGTGTCGGAAGCGATCGAAGAGAAATGCGATGCGGATGGAATAGACTACTTTGCGTATGTATGTCATTGGCCAAACGTTCTTCGCGCTAGTGAGCTGGCCTGTCGATGGGTTGCAGCGAAGTTGACAGCATTGCAGGAACTTCAAAACCTTGGCTCGGGCTTTGGGTCTGGCAATGCCGCATACGGCGACGTGGGAATCAGCGACGGAACGCTTGAAGATTCCGAAATTGCCGAAACGCGAGCTGAGCCCGCAGTAGCTAAAGTCTCAAAGATGCAAACGGACGCATTGAGCGAGACTTCAAATCTGATCGTCGAAACGGAACGCCTCTTTCAGGCAATACTACGATACTGCGAAGCAAAAAGGGAATTCTGGGGAGGACTGCACAAGCCGGAACAACGCTCTTTCTTTCCGCCGATTTTTAATGCTGTTTCGACTCTCGACGAAATCCTCTCGGAACTGGAACCAATGGAATTCGAACTGATGCAATTACACTCCGGAGGCGACTTGTTTAGTCGGGGTATTGAGATCGTTCGGACGCAAGTGTTTTCGTTGAACTTCCAGTACCCCGCCGGAGTCGAATGTATTGTGGCGAATACTTTGCCGCTGAACTTCTCGGAGGACGCTGAAGTTGCCTGCCCTGACTTTCGGTTCTTTCTTTCACCGCTGCGGATGGCGTTGGGACTGATGGGTTCGAAGCTGGGAGAAACTCCGAAAGAATCATGGTGGTTGGAACCATGTGAACCATTGTTCGACAATCCGATGCCTGCGGTATTTCATCAAATCTATGAATCATTGAAGTCGCGTTCAAACGACCAAACGGACGAAAACCCTGACGGGAAGTTGGACAAGTCCGACGCTTTGGATTCGTCAGAGTTGGACACTGACAAAAAATCTTCGAAAAATAAACACACGTTCTGTGAACTCGCTGCAAAGGCCGCTGAAGCGTACAAACGGGATTGCGACCGTGAGAAAAAAACATTGCCGCTGAGTTCGTGGATGGCCGCATTTATCGCAAAAAATGCGGGTGTTACGTTGTGGCGGAAAGCAAAGGCCAACACTCTCACGAAGAAACTGCAAAGCCATCGTGACACATGGGACCCGGACGAAAAATACCGCCGTTGAATCGGCCGATTGTTGGACACTGAGTTGGACACTTTTTTGAGTGTCCAATACTGGCGTTCTGGTCTGCGTATCGTTTGCATCGTTGAAAGTCTGAATCCTTCAGCATTCACGGAACGCAAACGATGACAAACGAAACTGAATTCATTTTGATCGGGCAAGCCGCCCGAATTCTTAAGCGCCCGGACCATCAGGTCCGGCGGACTGCTGACCAGCTTTGGCCGAACGCGCCGCGTAGTGGTCGATTCCGATTGATTCCCCGTGCGGAGCTGTGCAGCCTGGCCGCTGCGATCGCTGCCCGCTATCCGGAGTCTCGTTCACGTAAAAAAGCAAACAGCCGCCCGGACTCGTGTTGAGTCTGGACGGCTGTTTGTGTTTCTGTTGATGACCGGCAAGCCTCGCTCTAATTCGTCTGCCGACATCGACCGCTGATTCCGTTCAGCCTGTTTGCTGCGCCCGTGGTTTGTGCCCTGAGGCAGTCTGGTTCCTTCCGTTTTCTCCGGAGCTGTCCGTTATGACATCCCCCGAAGTTGTGCATTGTATCGACACTGCGCCGAAAATCGACGCCGAATGGTTCTCTTTGAACCGCGTTCAGATTGCGAAGTTTGAACAGGTGTTCGTCCTGTCGTACTCGAAACGGGTAATGGATCGGCGAACGCCGCTGCCGTGGATTGCACACCCGACCAGCCTGGATTCCCGAGGGTATCACGCCACGTTTGATGCCTGGCCGGGAGAGACCGCCACCGCGTTGTACGGGACATTCCTAAACCTTGTGAAGTTGTCCACATTGTCGCCGCCGTATGGCTCACTGGCGCATTCTGACGGCGAACCGTTCAAGCTGGCGTACATCGAAAATCGAACCCGCATTCCCCGTGGACTGATCATTCAGGCCGTGGAATGGTTCCTCAAAATCGGCTGGCTGGAAGTCGTCTCGTTGTTGTCATGCTCTTGTCATGACGCTGTCATGACGACGGCAAGCCATCGTCCCGACCACGATACGGAACGGAACGATACGACACGAACAACGGAACGAAACGAGAGCGCGCACGCTGACTCTGTTCTGAATGAGCTGCCTGGCACTGCCGATGGCGACAAGACGCCCGCCGCGTTGCTGAATTTGATTGCCCACTGGAACACACTGGCAACCGAGGGGCTCGTTCCGCATTCCGCCGAATCAGACCCGCCCTCAAAAGCCGTGTTGAAAGCGTGGGCAAAATCTCAGCGAGTTCCGGAGCTGCGGGACGCGCTCCCCAGGCTGACAGAGATTGAAACCGCCATCCGTGGTTCGCCGTTCTGCCGTGAAGGCTGGTTCCGTCTTGAAAAGCTGATTGCAGGCACAAACAAGGATGGCGAATTCATCGCCCTGAAACTGATCGACGGCGGGTATGCCGATCAAGCCAACCGCCGCCGATCGAATTCACTCAACACTTTATCCAATTGGAAACCAAACAATGAACGCTGAAGAGTTTCGGCCGATCATGGCCTATTTGCAAATCTGTTCCGATCGTGAGTTTGACGACCACGCTTTGAACGTGTGGTTCGACGCGCTGAAAGACTTGTCAGCCGATGCCGTTCAGACCGCCGCAAAGCGGTTTGTTCTGGAAGATGGCGAACGGTTGACCGTAGCAAAGATTCGACGCCTTGCCACTGAGGCAATTCACGGCAAGTTGCCGGGGCATGGGGACGCCTTTGAAGTCGTCATGCGGGCTGTTCGCCGTTTGGGGAGCTACG
The DNA here is from genome assembly GCA_038214195.1 of Planctomycetales bacterium. Classification (GTDB taxonomy): domain Bacteria; phylum Planctomycetota; class Planctomycetia; order Planctomycetales; family Planctomycetaceae; genus SXXK01. The sequence continues at coordinate 26,733 of JBBQSE010000026.1, read as the reverse complement.
ACAGCGAACGGGCAATGGCTGCTTTGCCGCCGATCGTTCAAACCGCTGTCCGTCAATGTGGTGGCTTCTCAGTGTTCTGCGATTCGCCGCCCAATGAACGCAACACACTGCGGGCTCAATTCCGTATGGCGTTTGAGGACATCGCCAGACGTGAAGAAATGTTCCGCGCGTTGCCGGAACGAATTCGACCACGGCTGGCGACTGTGTTCCATTCGGCAACGCTGGCATTCGTTCCGCTGCCATCGGCGGGACGCTTCGGAAGTGGGCCGCGCACTTTGGCTGATTCACTTTCCGCCGTCTCTGGAGATCGACCAACAACGAAAGGTTCCGACCAATGAAAGCTGCAACACTTTTCCCGGATGATGATATCCACGATTCGGTAGACGACTGGAAGAACAACCAGGCATCGGCTGACAGAGATTCAAAACCACGTCCGCCGAATTCATCGCCGGCAGTTCACAGTCGAGACATCGGCAACCGTGGCGACGATCGGCAAGGCGCTCGAGAGTCGCCAGAACTCGCGACAACGGCCGGGGCTGTTCCGCTCACAAGACGGAACGGGACTTTGACAAGCCGCGCCGCTGCGGAGTTTGTCCGCTCTTGCGTGAACTCTCAGGCCGTGCGCGTTTGGGGCTTCATCGAATCGCAGGGCGAACGCGGGGCAACGGACAAAGAGATTCAGGCCGGTCTGCAGTTGGACGGCAACAGCCAGCGCCCGCGCCGCGTTTGGTTGATGCGAAACGGTTTTGTGAAACCAAAGGGAGCGCCCTGCGAACACGTTGTTCGAGATCGCTCGATTGTGTGGGTTGTCGCCAGGCCGCTGAACATCGCGCCGCCTGGATCCAGCGCCGCCGGATTGAGCGACACTGCAGGCGAACGGGCCGAAGAATCAGAACCAACTACGAAAGGAAATCCGGAGCAATGAGCGACACAACAACGCTTTCCGATGTGATGATGAAGAAAAAGGACATGGCAGAGTTTTTTCAATGCTCTGTCCGCCAGGTGGAACTGATGGTAAAGGCCGGCAAACTGCCGAAACCGGTTTATATCGGCGATGCGTCGCCACGCTGGCAACGGAAAACCCTGATGGAATGGCTGGATCGTCTGCAGGCTGCGGAGTCTGCAGTCAGCCAGGACGGTTGACGGGTTTTCGTTCTTCGTGGCGAATTTTGGTTTCCAGGTCGTTTGGTTCTCTGGCGGTGTTCGCCAGTTGTGACGATACTGGATGAAGCGGGATAGGCTTCGACTGATCATTGAAGCCGACAAGCTGGTTACCTTGACCAACTTCCCGCGCTTTTCTTTCAGGGCACTCAGGAAAGGGCTGAGCAATGGCAAGCGTGGAAAAAGATTCCAAGGGCTATCGGGTTCGCTTCATCGACCACCAAGGCAACCGCAAGGCAATCCGCCTCGGTGGGATGAACAAAACGAACTCTGCAAAGATTGCCCGTCATATCGAAGAACTTGTGGCGTGGCGGAAGTCTGGTTTGAGTCTTGACACTCAGACAGCTGGCTGGCTTTCTAAAGTCGGACAAGATCTTCACGACAAGTTGAGCAACGCGGGACTGATCGAAACAAGAGTTTCTTCCAGCCTGGGGGACTTTGTTGAAAGCTACATCAAGCGGCGTTCCGACGTGAAGCCAGGGACGCGAACGGCTTACGATCAGGTTCGCCTGAACCTTGTGGCGTTTTTTGGCTATGACAAGCCGCTGAGATCCATAACCGCAAGCAATGCTGCCGAGTTTCGCGAGTGGCTGGAAGCGGATGAAGGCCAGGCGGAAAACACACTTCGCAGACGCTGCGGAAGAGCTCGCCAGTTCTTCACGGCTGCAATCAAGGCAAAACTGATCGAAGAAAACCCGTTTGATGGAATGCCGGTATCGGTCGGGGGCAACAAGGAAAAAGAACGGTTCATCACCGAAGCCGAAGCGCAGAAGATTCTGGAAGCGTGCCCCGATGCGGAATGGCGACTGATTTTTTCCTTGTGTCGATACGGTGGCCTGCGGTGTCCATCTGAGATCCTTTGTTTGACGTGGGCCGATATCTTGTGGGATTCATCCCGAATCGTCGTAACGGCACCAAAGACGGCACATCACAAGGGGCACGAACAGCGCGTGATTCCGATGTTCCCCGAGTTGGAAAAGCCATTGCTGGAAGTGGCGGAACGATCGGCTGAGAAAGTCGCTCCCGTCATCACCCGCTACACCGCTTCCAGCCAGAACTTGCGAACCACGTTCAACAAGATTGTGAAGCGGGCTGGAATCATCCCCTGGCCGAAGCCGTTCCAGAACCTGCGATCAACGCGGGAAACGGAACTGATGGAAATCTATCCCGCTCACGTTGTCTGTAAGTGGATCGGGAATTCCGAAGCCGTGGCGCGCAAACATTACCTGCAGGTGACGGACGCCCACTTCGAAAAAGCCGTTCAACCGAAGCCCTCCGATTTGGTGGGGCACATGGTGGGGCACAACATGTGCGAAACCACGCAAAATGGCGAACTTCAAAAACAACAGACCCCCGAAAAACCCAGTGTTTTTCGGGGGTCTGCGTCATACTGCGCTGTTCAGAATAACCCGACCAGGGCTCGAACCTGGAACGACAGAACCAAAATCTGTTGTGTTACCATTACACCATCGGGTTACATACACATTCACGAAGGATCTTATGTGCCTCCTTCGGGATCGACAAGGCGAGACTGTTATTCAGGAATGACACTCCCGGAGATCGGTCGGGTGCAGGCTTTTTAGTGCGAAAGTTCAAATTGTGCCTGTGGAAAAAGCGCCGGGATGCATGCATAGTCCTTTGAGAGAAAACCGGCATATGCGACAATTGCCAAACGCTCCGAAGCCGATCCTGGGCATTGCAGAGCGAGCCAACGGCCACGAAGTGACCGGTGACTTTTTCCACACAGCTTAGTCGTTGCGGAGTCGGATGCCGACTTCGCCGAGTTTCAGACGGATTTCGTTGAGTGATGTGACTCCGAAGTTACGGCTCGAAAGCAGCTCATCCGGCGTGCGGGCCACCAGCTGACCGATGGTCTGAATATTCAGGCGGGACATGCACTTGCGGGAACGCACGGAGAGATTCAAATCCGCCACCGGCTTGTTCATCATCGCCTGCTCTTCCGGAGTCATGCTCTGATCAACAATGTGTTCACGGGAATGAATCTTGTGGAGATTCTGGCCGATCCGAAGTCCGTGCGCCTGCAACAGCTCACGAATTTCCATTAGCGACGTTTCGCCAAAATTCTTGCCGGCCAGCAATTCCTGCTCGCTTACTTCCGTCAGATCTCCCAGAGAATTGATGTCCATCGCCTGCAAACAATTTCGGCTGCGGACGGACAGTTCAAAGTCTGTGACCGGTCGACCGAGCAGTTGCTTCATGCGGGCTTCGGTACGAGCCTGATCTTCGTCGATATACTGGTCCTGAGCAGCGTCGATGTCCCGCAGGTACAACTGAGCAAACTCGTTGTTGGGATCATATTCGCGCACCCGACGAAAACAGAACGCAGCCGCTTTGTAATTTTCACGGTCTTCGTACAACAGTCCCAAATTCAGCAGGGCTCCAATGAAAAACGGCGGCCGGGACAGTGAGCGTTCGTAAAGTCGAATAGCTTCCTCGTCATTGCCACGCAGAGAATTTTCCGCAGCCAGCCAAAACAACGCCCGTGAATGGTGCGGATCCATGTCCACCGCCCGTTCGAAATATTCGACAGCTGTCAGCGCGTCACCGCGGTCGGCCCAGATACAGCCCATCTGGAACGAGTATTCTGCACGACTGGCCGCCGCCGCCGCCACGCTTCGCAGCAATTTCTCGGCATCATCAACCTTGCCCGAGGCGCGAATTGCACCCGCTCGACGCAAAGCACATCCGACGGGATCGAAACCCGCTTTGCCTGCCTGATCGAATCGTTCGGCCGCTTCTGCGGGACGATTGAGGGCCGTCAGGCACTGGCCATGAATGAATATGGCGATTCCGTCGCGAGTGACTCCTGACAACATCTTGTCAGCCGTCGTTTGACGCGCCAACAGGTAGGAACCAACGCCACCGCGAGCCATCAGACTTTCGGATCTTTCACCGGCCTCGAAACGACGCGACAACTCACCAACAGTTTGCCGCACTTCGGTCAACTGAGAGCCGCAAACTGCATTTTCGAGTTGGTGAAGCTGATCAGGCGTTAACAGACTGTCTGCTTCAATAAGATCTTTTACATTGACGACAACTGATGAAGACACTTCGCTTGCTTCCTGACAAACCCCAAAAACTCGCCGGAGCAACTTGCAGCCGACGGAATTCACATTCATTCAAATCGTAAACTGCGTCATCACCCGATACTTGATCGACAGGATCAAATCACAGCGATCGATACACAGATTTTTCACACATTCCCGCAATTTTCGAAACCGAGCAGTTTAACGCTTTTTCTGACTTGACACAAACGTCAGCGATGATTTGAGCTGCCGGAGCCGAATTGCCTCGTGCGGCAACTTGCAAACTGTTGATGTTAATCGAGTTGCGTCAATTTGCGGCGTCTCCGGTTGCCGCGAATTGTAACCAGTTTGGCACGACGGGCAGAAGTGCCCGTCCTACAGTGGTCAACTCAGGATCGAGGAAATCACATCCCCGGCGACGTCTGTCAGTCGATAGCGACGACCATTGTGAAAGTAAGTGAGTCGCTTGTGATCGATCCCCAGCAAATGCAGCATCGTCGCGTGCAGATCGTGGACTGAGACGCGATCCACGACGGCGCGGAAGCCGATGTCGTCGAGTTCCCCGTGACTGGTGCCGCCTTTGATTCCGGCTCCCGTCATGAACATGCCGAACCCGTTTGGATTATGATCACGTCCTCCGTTGCCCTGCGACACTGGCATGCGTCCAAATTCGCCGCCCCAGATCACGAGCGTGCTGTTGATCAGGCCGCTGCGTTTCAGGTCGGTGAGCAGCGCATCAATAGGCTTGTCAGTCGCGCGGCAGTGGCCACGATGATTTCCGTTCACATCGCTGTGGGCGTCCCATTCGCCATCGCTGTAGACCTGGACAAACCGCACGCCGCGTTCCACCAGGCGGCGAGCCATGAGACACTTGGAACCGTAAGATCGGGTTTCCTTTTCATCAACGCCGTACATCTTGCGCGTGTCCGCAGTCTCGGAGCTGAAGTCCACGAGGTTCGTCGCTTCCATTTGCATCCGGTAAGCGAGTTCGAAGCTTTCAATCCGGCCCTGAAGTTCAGCTTCGCCCGGATGCTTGTCAAGGTGCCGCGCGTTGAGTTGCGCGAGCAGATCGAGCTGCCTCCGCTGATCGTCCCGAGCCACATCTTTTGGGCGCGTCAGATTGATGACCGGCGTACCTTCGGGACGAAACAGTGTCCCCTGATACGTCGTCGGCAGAAATCCGGAACTCCAGTTGAGGTTCCCGCCTTTGACGCCCTGATTGTTGCCCAGTACGACGAAGCCAGGCAGACTGCTGTTTTCGGAGCCGAGTCCATAAGTGACCCAAGCGCCTGCGCTGGGGAAGCCAGGCCGCGGAATGCCCGTGTTGATCTGATACAGGGCTGGCACATGATCGTTGGATTCACTGTAGAAGGATTTGACGAACGCGAAGTCATCAACATGCTTCGCGACGTTTTGATAGTGTTCGCAGACCCACGCACCGGAATCGCCGTATTGCTTGAATGAAAAAGGCGACTTCATCAACGGGCCGGGATTGCCGTTGAAGACGTCGATCTCGATCCGCTGTCCGTCGCGTTTGGTGAGTTCCGGCTTGGGATCGAACATATCGACGGCACTGGGCGCGCCTTCCATGAAGAGCCAAATCACGGATTTGGCCTTCGGGGGGAAGTGACCTTTGCGTGGGGCGAGCGGATTGGAGGCCACGCTTGATTCGTCACTGGCCTCGAGGGTATTGCCGAACAGATCTGCGAGCGCCAACATGCCGAATCCCGCGCCGGCTTTGCGGAACAGGTCACGGCGACTGGAGAACGCTGGCTCGCGAAAATGTAGTGGTTGCATGGGATTTGGCTTCGGCGAGTGCTGCGACTCTTCGCATTACGAAATCACGTCATGTGCCACGTTACCATGAACATCCGTCAGCCGGAAGTCACGACCGGAGTAGCGATAGGTCAGTTGTTTGTGATCAATGCCCATCAGGTGCAGAATCGTGGCGTGCAGATCGTGGACGCTCATGCGGTTTTCGACCGCTTTGACGCCAAGTTCATCGGTCGCCCCGTACGTCATCCCGCCACGAATTCCGCCGCCAGCCAGCCACATGCTGAAACCGGTGGCATGATGGTTGCGGCCCTTGTCGCCCTGAGCCGTCGGAGTACGACCGAACTCACCGCCCCAGACGATCAGTGTTTCATCGAACAGTCCCCGCGACTTCAAATCATCGATCAACGCCGCAATCGGCTGGTCGCTCTTCAACGCATCTCGGCGATGATCCATGATATCACCATGCGCATCCCACGGCTGGCCGGCACCGTAGTACAACTGCACCATGCGAACGCCACGTTCGACAAGTCGCCGGGCGATGAGGCATCCGTCGGCGAATTCACCTTTGCCGTATTGAGTGCGCGTGGTTTCTGTTTCACGACTGATGTCGAAGGCTTCCTGAGCCTCTGATTGCATGCGATACGCAATCTCCAGTGACTGAATCCGTGCTTCCAGCTGAGCGTCCTGAGGTCGCTGTTGAAAATGCCGCTCATTCATCTGCTGCATCAGGTCCAGCAACCGCCGCTGCGAGGAACTGGTGATTGATGAATTCTTGAGATGCCCAATCACCTGGGTCGGATTGATGTTGGAGTTGTTGACGTGTGTGCCCTGAAAGATTCCAGGCAAAAAACTGTTGGACCACAACGCCGGGCCGACCACTGGCTTGCCAGGACACAACACGACGTAGCCAGGCAGGTTCTGATTTTCGGTGCCGAGTCCATAGGTCAGCCATGATCCCAGGCACGGACGAATCGGCTGTTGTGTGCCGGAATTCATCATGAACAAACCAGGCTCATGATTTGGCGTACTCGTGTACATCGACCGGACGACGCAAATGTCGTCGATGCATTCGCCAACGTGCGGATACAGTTCGCTGACTTCAATGCCGCTCTGGCCGTACGGCTTGAACGCAAACGGCGAAGGCATGTACTTGCCGCCTGGCCCTGGTTTGCCCGCCTGTGTTACCAATTCCGGCTTCGGATCGAATGTATCGACATGCGATGGTCCGCCATTCATGAACAGAAAAATCACATGCTTCGCCCGTGCCGCAAAGTGCGACGGCTTTGGCATCAGCGGACTGTCAGAGATTGTCGCAACGGCCTGTTGTTCCTGTTCCGCCGCGCAGACGCCAGCCAGGCCGAGCATTCCGAAACCGGCGGCTGTGCTGGAAAGCATTCTGCGTCGGGAAAAAGGAGAGAATTGCATTGGTACGGAGTCGTTAGTCATTAGATTCAATCCACGTAGGCGAATTCGTTCGTGCCGAGCAGTGCCAGGCAGTATTGTTCGAGGGGCGACAAGGAGTCGCCCGATTCGGTGGTCGTTGTCGTCAGGAATTCCAGCGCGAGTTGCAGTTCCTCATCCGCAGGCTGCCGGGCAAACAGCAACTCGAAGGCTCGCGTAATTTTTGCATCGTCGGATGGCGACTCCGTCTTGAGCCGGGCGGCAAGGGCTTTCGCCTGACTTACCATAAAGTCGCTGTTCAGGACAAACAACTGTTGCAATGGAACGGTTGTGACCGTGCGTTCTCCGGCCGTGATGTTGGGATCAGGAAAGTCGAAAAGCCGCAGCAGGTCATTGAGCCGATGCCGACTGACGTATCCGTACAGCGTTCGGCGGCGATGGTTTTCATTCAGCTCCGACGACGGACCGCCCACTTCCTTCCTTAGCTGCCCCGAAACTGACAGCACGGCGTCACGCCAGGGTTCCACTTCCAGACGACGACGATTCATCTTCCACAGCAGCCGATTCTCCGGGTCTATCTCCTGATTGGCCGCAACAGCAGAACTGCTCTGCTGCCATGTCGCCGACAACATGATTTGTCGATGCAGATGCTTTAACGACCAGCCGGATTCCATCAGCTCGACAGCCAGATGATCCAGTAATTCCGGATGACTTGGCCGCTCGCCAAGTTGCCCGAAATTGCTCAGCGTGCGAACCAGACCAAATCCAAAATGTCCGGCCCAGACTCGATTCGCCATCACTCGCGCTGTCAGAGGATTGTTCGGAGATGCAATCGCGTCCGCCAATTCAATTCGACCGCTGCCCGGTGTAGTAAACGGCTTTCGCTCCCCGGATGTCAGGATTGCCGGGAAGCCTCTCAATGCGGTATCACCCTTTTTCTTTGGATCACCGGCGAGGTAGATTTTCAAGTCCCGCCCCGTGCCGTCCATCAGTGAATGAGCCATCGTGATCGAGATCGCCGCAGCGGAATTCTTGCGCGATTCCAGTTCTGTCTTCATGGCCGTGATCGCGGCTGCTGGTTCGCTGTCGAGGAACGGCTCGATCTGATCAGGTGCGAGCCCAAGGACGCCACGATCATCAAACAACTCCGACAGCAGCGTCGCGTTGATTTTCCGTCGAGCCTGCTCTTCCTCGGATAGATTTTTCGTGATGTTTGCGTCCTGATCGGCTGCAACCAGCTCGGCCGAAACGGGGTAAATCAAACGTGCGCCGGAAAGCACCGCATGATCGCTGCTGATCGTGTTTTCGGTGTCGGAGATCTGGGCCCCCGTCACTGCGATGGTCAGATAGCGGGCTTCGGGCGGAACTGGCACGTCGAACGACGCAAACTTTCCGTCCGCCTTGATCGGTGGCGGAACTATGCCATCGAAGTAATAAACGGTGTCGTTCTCCGCCACCGTCGCGGACTGTCCGTCGAGATATCCGGCAATGATCGCGTCGAAGGCACTTTCCTTCTGATGCGGTTTTGAAACGACAACCGCGATGTGAACGCTGGAACCCGCCCCGAACGCATCGTCGTTGATGCCCGCCCGGTCCACGCGAAACGTCATCGGATCACCGGCTGGAATCAGACCCGAACGACGGATCTCCTCCAGATCAAACGTGATCAACGCATTCGCATGCATCCCAATGCCTTGCTCCGTCTGTCCGATGCCAGAGCCGCATTTCGAACCCTGAGTTCGAATGCCGCCTTCGCTCGACCAGCCATCATTGGTGATCTGACCGTGTTGCCTTGAATCACTGCCGATCGACGTGAAGTCGAAATTGATGTTCTCGGCAATCGGAGTAGAGCCGCCCCAGCCGTGAGCGGTTCGGTCAACTCCCAGACTGCTGGCCGTCGCCGTCGAACGAAACGGATCAGTGCTCAACGCCGACGACAGCATCGCCGCTTTCTGATCGTCAAACAGATTCCCGAGCGGAATCGTTCCGGGCTCTACAGTCGCCCGATCTGTCGCTGACACAAAGGCGAAGTTGTCTCCGAACTGCCGCAGCAGCGTCTCTCGCTCGGTCAACAATGCTTCAGCCTGTGACTGCAGTTGCTGAGCGATCTGTGTCAGCTCCGAATCACCGCGGGCTTGCTTACTCTTGCAAAACTCACGCCACACATTTAGATAAGGGCGATCACTCGCCACTGCACCGGAATCCGGTTGCTCGCTCAGCCACGCGACCCAGCGCTGCAACAGTTCGCGGTTGAGTTTCTCGTCGTCAGCCGCCTTCTCGATCAGCTTCTTGTCTTTTTTGCGTTTTGGGTCTGCTTCAATGAGCTTCGACGCCGCCAGCATGTATTGCGGAATCATGCTGGTGAGCCTTAGCCTCGCCGCCGGAGCATGTTTTGCCAGCAGCGTGTTGATTTCCAATTGCTGATCCTGCACTGCCTGGTCGGCTCGCTTTCGAGCGCCCACAACATCATCCGGAACCGCGGGCAGCTCACGATATTCAGAGCTTGCGAAGATCCCGGCCAGTCCGTAATAGTCGGCCATCGAGATCGGATCAAATTTATGATCGTGGCACCTGGCACACGAAACCGTCAGTGCCTGAGTTCCCCGCATCAGAACATCAATGCGATCATCCCATTCATCGGCCAGCGCTTTGTCCTGTTCGCCGTTGTCCTGGTAATAAACCGGCCCCAGCGCGAACAACCCGAGAGCCGCTCGATGCCGATAGGGCTCTGCCACGTTCAACTGGTCACCGGCGATCTGCAGTTTCAAAAACTGATCATATGGCATGTCATCATTCAACGCCTGCACGACCCAGTCACGATAAATGTATCCCTGCGGATACATTCGCGCCTTAAATGTATGCGCCTGATCTTCCGCAAACCGAGCCAAGTCCAGCCAGTATCGCCCCCATCGCTCTCCATAATGCGGCGACGCCAGCAGTTTTTCAACGACATCTTCGAAGGCCGATTCCGAAGGATCGCTGACAAACGCTTCAACGACCTCCGGCTCTGGCGGCAATCCGAGCAGATCGAAGTAAGCTCGACGAATCAACGTCCGCCGATCCGCCTGTTCCGCAGGTTTCAGATTGTTTTCTTCCAGCCGATGCAGCACAAACCGATCGATGTCATTCTTTGGCCACGCCACATCGTGGACCACTGGAGGCTCATGCCTCACCGGAGTTCGAAACGCCCAGAAGTCCCGCGCCTTGTCGTAATCAATCGCGGTTGACTTCCTGGCGACAGCATCAGTCCGCGGATCGGGAGCCCCCATCTGAATCCATCGCTCGAAATCCGCAATCACGGAATCCGGCAGCCGTCCCTTCGGAGGCATCTCAAACTCTTCATACCGCAGCGCACTCAGCAGATGCCCTTCGCCAGGCTTCCCCGGCACAACGGTCGGTCCGGAATCGCCGCCCTTGAGCACCGTCTCCTTTAAATCCAGCCGCAGTCCGCCCTTGGGAACTTTTGTATCCGCCGAATGACACTCATAGCAATGCGTCACCAAAACCGGCCGAATCTTCGCCTCAAAAAACTCCGCGTCGGCTACATCAATTTCATCGTCGGCCCGCAACGGCACCACCGTCAGAGCGGCAACGACCATCGACAGAAGCCAAAGGCTCTGTGAAATACATCTCATGGAACAATCGACCTGCAGGGTAAGGAGAGAAATTCAAACGCAGGAGACCAAGGCGGGATTTTGGGGGCTGACACGCAGTTTAACCAGAATCCATACCCAATTGCGAGCAGATTCCAAAGCCGCGTAGGTTGGACATTCCTGTCCGACTCCTCTGTCACTTCGACGGACAGGAATGTCCATCCTACATTGTAGTTGTCAAACGTGAACTCCACCGGCGTGAAGCCGGATGGGGATTTCAGGTGACGCCATTTAACCCGCCTGGGGGGCCTGAGTCTGTTTAAGCTCATCATTCCCGCCACCTCGTTAGTCGGTTACTCATCGCCCGCACAGATGCTATCCTGTTGGTCGCTGAGTGCTGAATTCAATTTCCCCACCATTCATTCGGAGTTGCCGATGTCGAACAGAACTGCATTGCGCGTTTGTCTTTCATCCTGCGTGTTGACCGCTGTGCTGAGTTTGTATCAGCCGGTGTTGGCGCAGAAATCGGGTGATCCGATTGTGCCTCCAGATGCAAAGCTGGAAAAGATTTTCGAATCAAACGTACTGACCGAAGGCGTATCGGCTGGTCACGATGGGATGATTTACTTCAGCGAGATCACGTTCTCTCACCTGTCTCGGGATGACAAGGGAGCCATTGAAGCGGGCTACATCTGGCGGTTTGATCCGGCGACGATGGAGACAACGATTTTTCGGTCGCCCAGCGGTATGTCGAATGGAATCAAGTTCGACAGGGCGGGCAATATGATCGTCGCGGAAGGCGCGGACTATGGCGCTCGCCGTGTGACGCGGACGGACATGAAGACCGGGAAGACGCGCATCATCGCAGCGTTGTTCGAGGGGCGGCCGCTGAATTCTCCAAACGACATCACGATTGATGAAAAGGGCCGCATTTATTTCAGTGATCCGCGGTATGTGGGACATGAAACCATTGATCAGCCGGTCGTCGGTGTTTATCGCATTGACCTGGACGGCTCGCTGCATCGCATCATCACTGACGCGGGCAAAGCCAATGGCGTCTGTGTGTCGCCAGATCAGAAGACGCTGTATGTTGTGAGCAACGATAACGGCGGCACAGCCATCGGTCGACTCACCATTGGTGTGGAATCGGAAACGGCCGTCGGCGTGCCGCTCCGCAAGGGCCTGATGGCGCTCCAGGCGTATGATCTGGCGGCGGATGGATCGGCGACGTTTCGAAAAATCCTGGTGGACTACGCTCCGTTTGACGGACCGGATGGGTTGATTTGCGACAAAGACGGAAATCTGTACGTCGCCGTCCGAGCGGAGAATCGTCCCGGCATTTATGTCTATTCTCCGGAAGGCAAAGAGCTGGACTATATCGAAACGGAAGTGCCGACCAACGTTGGCTTCGGTCGCGGCAAGGACTCAAATCTGCTGTACATCACCGCAGGCACCAGCCTCTACCGGATTCGTCTGAATCGTCACGGATACGAGTTGCCGCAATAGCGAACACGTCGGGCCGGATTATACTTCACGAGGTTTGGAATGATGCGTTTCGAAGGCACGCATCCGCGAGTCCCTTCCTCCTCACCCACCGGCACGAATCGCAGGGATTCGTACTGTCAGGCGAGCGGAAGAGAGAGAATTACCAGGGATATCGCGTCGCCCAGGGAATCCGACCTGAGACAGGTCGGACTACGTAGGCAGATCTGTCCTCAGATCTGCTTCCTTTGGCGTGATTCAGTCGCACGGGTCCGCTCGACCCAATGACTCGCCGATGGTAAATCCTTTCCTGCCGATCGCCTCACTTCACCGTTGTCTCATCACTTCACCGTCGGCACAGCCATGATTCGCGGCTGTTTATCGAAGAACCATTGCTTTGTCAGCGGATTCTGTCGCGTTGGTTTTTGAGGCAGCGTGAATGTCGCCGGCACCAATCCGTCGTCGTCAATCACCCGAGTGTAATTCGCCTCGCCGGGACGACCGCCGAACAGTCTGGCCAGCGACTCGATGCGAGGATCCTGCTTGCTGCTGAATGAACCAATCGTCACGATCGATCGATGCTCGTCGTGGAAGACCCAGGCTTCATAATCGGTATCGTACCCATGTTTTGTTGCTGTTCGCATCGCCTTGGCCAGTTCCGTTGCTTCCACAGCACAAGCGACCAGGTTTGAGCCGAAATTTTTCTCGAACAGCGCCATGGCTTTGCTGGATGACTGATTGCCAACCTGCAACACGCTGCCACCCGCAAAGGTTGCAACCTGCAGCGTATACTTGCCCTGATTCTTCAACAGAGAATACTGCGGGCCGGTGTTGAGATGGACGATAGATTCATCGAGGCTGTCACTCTTGATTTCCCCTTCATAGATCGGGTTGACCGTCATAAACGCCTTGCTGAACGGCGTCGGACGACCGGGAGTTCTTGCGAAGATGCCACCCTTCTTTTCATCCGTGATGACCGAAGAATTGAACTTCTTCTTGATATACTCCAGCACAATTTTGGCTTCTTTTTGATCACTGGTTTGAAAGTTGCCTGCCAGCACGGAAACCGATCCCTGACGCGCAATGTAGTGTCTTGATGTCCCGCGACCAGGTTCCGCTCCGGCGAGTTTCGTGGTTTGCTCTTCAACGGCATAGGTATAAGCCGGGATTCCTTTCGAACGCAGTTCAAAGACGATCGTGTCGGCCGCTTCCCATGCGGTGAGTCCTTCGATGCGATGCTCTTCATCAACGTCCTGCAGTGACGCCACCATGACCATCCAGGGTCCGTGCTGATTGGTGAGCTTATATCGCTTGCCCTGAACTGCTTCCGTGCTACCGCTGTACGCGGTGCTGGAAAACGTGAGCACTGCCAGCAGGACAAGTGTAATGTTGCGAAAGACTTTCATCCTGAGTTCCTTCTCTGAACGGATCGTCAAATTTTCTGAGACCGAAGTTCATCGTCCCAGTCTTCTTTCGTACCTGGAATGACAGATTGGGTGGCCGGGGTTCGATTGAGCTGAGCGAAGGAAACCCCGGGGTTTCGAGCTGTCGCTCTCCAACCCCGGCCACCCATCAATGCACGAGTGACCGAGTACTGGAATCGGTCCGGCTGCCTGGGCCGCAAGTATGTCGCGCGCGGCACTCTCGGCATAAGACAAGTTTGACGTTTTCGCGCTGAGCACCGCCGCTGAGTTTCCGAGACACCGGCGATACCTGCAGGAATTGCCGATCATTTGCACGGGGCGAATCTTTCTGCGGCTACGGAGAGTGCCAATTTGTATCCGAGACAGAAGTCGTACGATTTGACATCAGATTCGGCTCGAGTGATACTCGGTCGAAATTGGAATCACGAAGCGCCCGTCGCCATCCAGCGTCTCAATAAAGACGGAAAGTTGCCATGAATCGACAAAAAGTCATGCTCGCAAAAGCCAGCGTTCTTATGTTCGCCGTGCTCTGTTCATGCTGGCATCGCGCAGCGGCTGACGACGCCGTGCTGGCGAAAGAATTCAACTCTAATTGGCACCAGTGGCGCGGGCCGAATGCGAACGGGACGGCGGCGGAGTCTGCGAAGCCACCGGCCAGCTGGGGTCGCGACACGAACATCCAATGGTCGATCGAAATACCTGGCGAAGGTTCTGCCACGCCTGCTGTCTGGGGCGATCAGGTGTTTGTATTGTCTGCGGAGAAAACCGATCGCCCGGCCGAAACGCCAACCGTGCCGCATGAATCCGCAAAGACAGCGCCGCCGAATGTCTACTATCGATTCGTCGTCACCTGCGTCGATCGGCAACAGGGAGAGATTCGCTGGCAAAAGGTCGCTACGGAACAGGTGCCGCATGAAGGCAAACATGACACGCATACTTATGCCGCCGGTTCACCAACGACGGATGGCGAACGGCTATATGCATCGTTCGGTTCGCGCGGCATTTATTGCTATACGCTGGATGGCGAACTGTTATGGCAGAAGGATCTCGGCGACATGCGAACGCGCTTTGCCTGGGGCGAAGCGGTGACTCCCGCGTTGGCCGGTGATATGTTGATCGTCAACTGGGACCAGGAAGAAGGCTCATTCGTCGTCGCGCTCGACAAAAAGACCGGCGATGAACTTTGGCGCAAGGATCGTCCGGACGAAAAGACATCGTGGAACACTCCACTCATCACAGAACTCAACGGTCGCATGCTGGCGATTCTGAACGGTTCGGGGAAAGTCCGCGCGTACGATGTTGCGAACGGCGATGTGATCTGGGAATGCGGTGGTCAGACGACGAATGCGATTCCTTCGGCCGTCCGGTTTGACGACGATGTGATCTGCATGAGCGGCTATCGTGGCGCGGCGGCATTTTCGATTCCACTGAATTCGACCGGCGACATTTCAGGCACGGACAAGATCCGCTGGAGTTACTCATCCGGCACACCATACGTTCCATCGCCGACACTTGCCGGAAATCGGCTGCTGTTCACCGGCGGAAACTCCGACATTCTGACATGTCTTGATGCGGAGACCGGCAAGCCGCTGATTGAACGTCGCCGCCTTCCCGGAGTTGGCGGTTTCTATTCGTCGCCGCTGGCTGCAAACGGACACATGTACTTCGTAGGTCGCGAAGGCACAACTGCCGTGCTGAAGGATAATGAGACGCTGGATGTCGTCGGCACGAACAAGCTGGAAGGACTTTTCGACGCGTCGCCGGTGGCGGTCGTGAATCAGTTGTTTCTGCGGAGCTGGAACCGTTTGTATTGCATCGCCGAACCATGATCGGATTGCCCTTCATTAAAATGCACGGCTGCGGTAACGACTACGTGTTCGTCGATGGGCTGGCCTGGATCTCCGGACAATTCCAGCACGTCGATTTTTCCAAAGTCGCTCGACACATCAGTGATCGACATCGAGGTATCGGCAGCGATGGTCTGGTGCTGATGCTGCCCGCTGATGGAATCGCCGATGCACGCATGAAAATGTTCAACGCCGATGGATCGGAAGGTGCTCTGTGCGGTAACGCACTCCGCTGCATGGCGATGTGGCTGCATCAGTCCGGTCACTGCGGCGCGACTTGCCGAATCGAGATGCGGGATCGCGTGATCGACGCGGAAGTGCTGAGTTCCGATGCGGCCACAAGAACGGCGACGGTATGCGTTGACATCGGAAAGCCAGTGGTGGTTTCATCAGAAGCGGTTGGACTGAAAAAATATGTCCGGCCTGTCGAACTCACTGATGTGCCAATGAACGGACAGCCGCTGCAACTGTGGAACGTCTCCATGGGTAACCCGCATGCCATCGTCCTGGCGGATGACGTGGAATCGCTCGATCTCAGCAAGTTCGGCCCACAAGTAGAATGTCATCCAATGTTCCCGGATCGCACCAACGTGGAATTCGTGCAGATCACCGGCGGCAATAGCGCAATTGTTCGAATCTGGGAGCGTGGTTCCGGAGAAACTCAAGCCTGCGGTTCCGGCGCCTGCGCGACCGCCGTCATGGGTTTGGCATGCAATGTTTTTGCCCCCGGCCAG
Organism: Planctomycetales bacterium; assembly: GCA_038214195.1. GTDB lineage: Bacteria > Planctomycetota > Planctomycetia > Planctomycetales > Planctomycetaceae > SXXK01. Next base: position 10,268 of record JBBQSE010000026.1, on the reverse strand, counting down.
CCGGTTCAAATCCGTATGCCTGGCGGAGACCTGATCGTGCGCGTGACTGCCGATGACATAGTCTTGCTCGAAGGTCCTGCCGAGGAATCGTTTCGGGGCGAGATCCGATGGACGAATGCGTAATCGGTGCGCCTGCCATGTAGGTCCTTTCTGCCGGAAAGGATTTTCGTAGCGCCGCAAGGCGGACCCGCGCGACGTGGTTTTGGCAACCCAGGCTGACTTTGGTCGATCATACGCACTCAGGTCGCGGCAAGCCGCGAAGTCCTGCTCGGCAAGCAGGACCTACTTTGGATCCCCCAACTCCGCAATCGCACTTGCGATAAATTCATCCAGATCGCCCTGCAGCAGGACGTCGCTGATTTGAGCCAGCATTTCGTCCACATGATGTGCGAAATCCTGAATGTACTTGAACTGCTTCAGACTCGTCTCTCCAAGTACATCCACTCCGTTTTGCTGTATCGCTGCCAAAATTCCATCTCGCTGCGTTTTCCAATGGGCCGCGACTGCGAGTCTGTCCGGAATCTGATGGATTTTGGTATCTGGCATCGGAAACACGCGGATCTTCTTCAGGAACGCATCCGGTTCGTCGCGGAAGCCGTTCCAGATGTGAAACAACTCGTACATGCAGTTTGGAGAACGCAGATACGCCACACTCAGGAACACAAAGATCACGTCACCTTTGGCAATTGTCCGCATGAACGTCGAAAGGCGATCGCCGGGCTGCAGCACTGCGTTATCCCGCGTCACGGCAATTCCGGCTGCCTGAAGCCTGTCACAAAGCGTCTGCACTTTGCCCGCTCGGTTTGGTTCTTTGCTGAGTTCGTCCTTCCATGCGTACGACACGCAGACGCGGCGTTCGCCCTGCGGACGCGGCGGGTCTTCGATGCGAAGCACGGGCTCCGCCAGTTTCCTGTCCGCCGTGTCCGCAGACATGGACGACTCAGCAAACGACAACTCGGCCACCGCTCGATGGCTGCGGGACAAATCCGGCGGCCCGTCTGTTTTGAAATTGCGGCAGCCCGCCTGGGAATGACACTCCTCGATCAGCTTCGCCAGCCGCAGCAGCAATTCTTCGGGGCGATCACCTGAGTGCCCGAGCAATCGAGTGAATTGAGGCTTTGCAGATTGGCGAGCGGGCTCAGGTCGCTCACCAGAGTAAACTGGCAATCGAGTACATTGAGGCTTTGCAGATTGGCGAGCCAGTTCAGGTCGGTGCAATCGGTTTCGTTCAGGCTCAAATACTCAAGTTGGGTCAGGGCTTCGGGAATGGTCCATGTCTGCAGATTACTGTTCGGTCCGATTGAGTTGGCGGTCCACCAATACTTTCCCGCTTCGTTGGGGTACCAACGTCCGATATACAACCGCCGCAGATGGCCGAGGCAGGCGATTTCCGCAGGCAGCTCCGTCAGGCCGAGTTCGCTCAGGTTTAGGCCGCCGGTTTTCTTCTCCGCTTCTTCTTCAATCAACCGCCGAGCGATCCGCAGACCTTCCGCATCAGACATGTCCCACCGCTCTCCCCCGAAACGAAAGATCCCCGCCGTCACAGAAGCCCGGCTTTTCAAAAAAGCCGGGCTTCTATCCGCTCCTCATCAGCCGCCACGCGTTAGCGTCCGGTTGCGTCCCGAACGCCAGGAACCGGACGCTAGCACGTTCCCGCCGATTGACTCACCAGGGCGGCGAGCGTACTCGCCGGGAGTTCCATTCGCAAGGGAATGAGTGTCGCCTTTCGCGCTGCGAAAGACACGCGACTTTCGTAGAGCGAAAGGCGACACTTTGACGTCCCCATTGAAATACGCCGATGGGACGGGACAATGATCTCCCCGGAACTCAATTGCCCCGTAACGCTTCTCGCGAGCCGCCCGCTGTCTTCGATGTCTCCCATTTCGTACGGGCCGGCCCTTGCGATTCCGCGTGGGGAACGTCCGGAAGACGAGGAACTGATTCTATTGTCGTTTCGCGAAGAATTCGCGCGAGGTTCGACGCCGGATCCAAGCCCGAACGTGTACCCGTCACTTGAATGTGAGTCGGTAAGGATCGCTCGGTCAATTAGTGAGCGGCCAGGCGCTAGCCGCCGGTGATATAGATGCAGTATACCGGCGGCTAGCGCCTTGCCGCTCACGTCATATCGGACAGTTATTTCTCGAACGATCCTAAGTATTGAATTCCTTAGCATCAGGCGGAAAAGTACCGTCGGAAGTACATTTATTTCCCGTTCAACGCTTACGCTTCCGCCGCGTTGGGCAGGAAGCGACCGCCGCTCATGAACATGCCGTTGTCGCAGGGAGAGCACCATTCGAGGCGGACATTGTACTGGAATTCACGACTTTCACTGGCCATGCGGACGATCACGTCACCCGGAGTGATGGCACCGCGATGCAGCATCCCAATGCCCGTGCGGCTGATTTCCCGGGTCATGGCGGAAATTGTGTTGCCGCGCGACGTGCGGACTTCGGCGGGCACCGACAATTCAAGCCGCTCATTGGTTCGAGCGTTTGAAAAATCGACCTTGCCGATGCTTTCGAGGATCCGGCGAAGATCATCGATCGTGGGACGGCTCCAGGGATCTTGGGTCATCAGGAAACTCCTGCTGCGACTCCCGTTGATACGGAATGATTCGCCAGCTGCGATTTGTCTTGGTGCTGCGGAGCGACTCCATTTCCGTCGCCGCCTGCGTATCGCAACACTAGTTCGCAACTGTGGCTTCAGGAGACAGTCCCTTCAAAATTCTGGGGGAACTACCACCTGTTTCAGGGTTAGCCATTCATAGCCAGTGGTTTTGTGCGGCTTGGAGCGAACAGCAGAACAATAATGATTATGCCGCCGATCAGCAGCAGCCAGTTCCTCCCGGACAGAGACTGAATCAGTCCGGTGCGGGCTCCCGTCGCCGTCGTTGCCTCTCCTGAGATCGCATCGGAATTCGGTGCCATCGGTGCTGAAGTCAGAAGACCATCATTCGCTGCCGACCGCCCGGTCGAGACTGACCGGACCGGAATGGCAGCACTTGAATCGCTGTAATTCGCCGTAACGATTCGACTCGTGGCGGCGGAAGATACGAATTCATTACGGAATTGCGCGTCGGCCTTAACGATCGCAGACTCGTTATCGTCAACTTCTCCCACCGCCGCTGGTGGAGCGCCCAAACGTCGCCCATTGTCGCGGATTTTGCCAGCGTGGGCGCGAATTTGATCGTGGTCTCCGGATGCCGCGAAGGAGTCTTCCCGGTGAATCGCAGCGTTCGTGTGAGGCTTAGCCTGGTCCGCATTATTCCAGCTGAAATTGCTGGCACCGTCGGAAGTCTTTGACCACGCTCCTGTACGAGCAATCGGTGGGCTGCCAGTCCTGGACTCCGTAACTGTAGCAAGTCGCTCGGCGCGTGCCTGCTGTCTGGCGGCAGCGGCTCCGAAGAGTGTTTCCGCGTCAGCAACGTTGACGTTCGTCTGGCTGATGTTCACATTTTTCGGCTGACTTGCTGAGGCTTCGACTTTCGGCGTGACCTTTTTTGCGGCGTCGGGCAGAGTCAAGTTGCCTTCTGCCCCCAGCAGGCGATCAAATGCGGCAAGTGAATTGCCCTGAGTCGCCTTTGGGGATTTGCTGACCGTGGAGGTCCGCGATTTTCGAGGCGTGCTGTCCCCAGCCAGGATCCGATCGATTTGGTCAATCTGATGACTGGCATTGTTTGCGACGTCATGCTGTTTTGCTGTCGCCTTCGCTTTGGTTGACTCAACTTTCGCTCGTGTCTCCTTTGCATGAGCCGCCACGTCAGAGTCCGTTTTGGAAATTGTTCCGACGGAATTCAACAGGAAATGCTGTTCAAATCGCTCGGCCAGTTCTGCATCTTCATCCGAAACAGGCTTTGATTTGGCCTTGGCACTAAGTGCCGCAGCCCCGACGCCCTTTGTTTCTTTATCCTCTTCCTGCTTGATCGCCGCTGCATCAACGACAGCGTTTGTTTTCACTGCGGACTTTTTGCCTGACTCTATTGAAAACGCATTAGCCTCTGTTACAGGTTTACGATCGACAACGCTCTGTTTCTGTTCGGGTTTGTGCGGAGTTGCACCGGATTCCTCACGGTCGGTCACCAGCGGTGCGGACCCAAGAAACGGATCTGGCTCGATGGCGTCTCGTCCACGCAGCGGCAGACCAAGAAAGTGCTGCGACCGTGATGATTCTTCAGCCTGCCGGGCATCGCTGACCGCAGGGGTTTCTTCGTCCTTGCTTTCAGATTTCCCAAATGGACTCCATGAGGCCAATCGAGTAGTCATTGAGGGCTTTTCATCGACTTCGCCGCGGTCTTTCGCTTCTGCGAGCGCGCGGTCCTTTGCTTCCAGCTCTTCCAACTCTTCCAGCGACTTGTAGCCAGCGGTTTCATTTCTGGAAAACATATTCCTGACGCCCTGCCCGGCACATCCAAGATGCGTGGATGTGAAGAGCGCCATGAGCCCAACGCTGAAGAGTTTGTGCTGCGGAAACATTTGTGCGCCTTCCAGAACTCGGTACTCTCTTGGCAGATCATGCGTGCCGCCGAGCGCGAATGATTGAGAGCCCCCTCGTCTGTCGTATCGGCGAAAACAATTGGTCCGGAGAAAACAGTTGTGATGAACGCGCCGATTCTTTGGGGAATGGTGGCCCCTGGTTCCGGTCGGGACGACAGCAGAAAGCCGGGAATTTGCGAAAGTTAGTCGTTCAACATTCCGACGAATCTTCGATGTTGGTCAAAATCTGGAAAGATTGATTCAAGACACGACGCGGTGGCACCACAGCCTCCGGGAAAGACGACGCTGATGACAACCTTCCAGGCAGCCCGAATCCGCCTTTCCTGTGTCCTGGTGGTGACGATTGCCGCCAGCACTTCAACCGCATTTCAGACGGAAACACCTTCTGCGAGCAGCCCGGTCAATTCCCCATCCGCCGCCGCAGCAAGGTTGCATCGCATTTTCGACGAAGAATGGCAGCGGACGCTCCGCGAAAACCCAACTCAGGCATCTCAGCTGGGAGATCGCAGGTACAACAGACTTTGGCCGGATATCTCACTTTCCGCGATTCGCACTTCCCAGGAAAAAACACGTCAGGTTCTTGCTGCTGTGAAGGCACTGGATAAGTCCGAGATGTCCGTCGAGGATCGGCTCAACGTCCGGCTGTTTGAAGTGCAATCAGAAGCTGATATTTTCGAACAGCCATTTCAGCTTCACCTGCTGCCCATTAACCAGCGTGGAGGACTGCAGGACAAAGATACGGTGGCGGACTTACTGCAGTTCGACACATTGCGTGACTATGACGACTGGATCGCAAGGCTGAAGGCATTTCCCATGTTGACCGGTCAGACGATGGCCCTGATGCGGCAGGGAATACAAACGCGGATGCTGCATCCGAAAGTCATCATGCAGCGTGTTCCCGCACAGCTTCGAAAACAGCTCGTGGATCGCCTGATAGACAGCCCGTTTTACAAGCCGTTTCGGACGTTCACTGTCGAATTGACTGATGCGGAAAAAACGCGCCTGCGGCGCGAAGCGGCGGCGGCGATCGAGTCCTGCATTCTGCCTTCTTACCGCGTGTTCCTGGAGTTCTTCGAACAGGAATATCTGCCTGCGTGTTTCGATGATGTTGGCTGCTGGCAACGCCCGGACGGACAAGCCATGTATGCTCAACTGGCCCGGCGTTTTACCACGACCAGCCTGACGCCTCAGCAGATTCACGACATTGGACTGGCGGAGGTAAAACGGATTCGAACAGAGATGGAATCCATTCAACAGGAGGTTGGATTTGCGGGGTCGTTTCAGGAGTTTTTGACGCACCTTCGAACAGACAAACAGTTCTATTTCGAGACGCCCGACGAACTTCTGCAGGCGTACCGCGAATGCTGCGACCGCATCAATCCCAATTTGCCGAAGCTGTTTCTAAAGCTGCCTGCAACCGGCTACGACATCCGTCCCATTCCCGATCTGATGGCACCGGACACGACAACAGCCTACTACCGTCCTCCGGCTGCCGACGGGTCTCGTCCTGGGAGCTATTTCGTCAATCTGTATCGCCCCGACACGCGGCCAAAGTTTGAGATCGATGCCCTGTCACTGCATGAGTCGGTGCCCGGTCATCACCTGCAGATTGCGCTGTCGATGGAACTGACGAAAATTCCGGAGTTTCGTCGTTACGGCGGGTACACCGCGTACATCGAAGGCTGGGCTTTGTACACCGAAAAACTCGGCAGCGAGCTGGGACTCTATCGCGATCCGTATTCGCGGTTCGGGCAACTGACATACGAAATGTGGCGCGCTGTTCGCCTGGTGGTTGACACTGGAATGCACAGTCTAAAATGGAGTCGCCATGAAGCGATCGACTTCTTTGCAAACAACACCGCCAAGTCGATGCTGGATATCGAAAACGAAATCGATCGTTATATCGCCTGGCCCGGGCAGGCACTCGCTTACAAGATTGGGGAACTGCGCATTCGCGAACTGCGCAGCCGCTGTGAAAAGGAACTCGGTCCCAATTTCGATGTTCGCAAGTTCCACGACGTGGTCCTGAGAAACGGAGCCGTACCGCTGGATGTCCTGGAAGAACTCGTCATAGAATGGCTGGCGGAGACGCGAGACAACAATCGATCTCCTTAATGTCAGAGAATAGGAAAACGCTTCCGGCCAAACCGACCGAAAGCATTTTCATCCGCGAATGATCGCGGTAGGGCGAGCGGAGCGGCGTAAGCCCTCCGAGTCAAATGCGGGCAACTCGGTGGACTGACACCCACCGCTTGCCTAATCATTGGTTTCGGCTGCGAAACCTACAGCATCCCTGATGGCAGAGTTGCAAAGAGCGAATCGATCAGTGCGTGCAGTTGACTCGCCGAGAGTCGTGACGGTGCTTGTGCCGCCGCGCCGCCTCTCTGTCCCGCAGTGCTCGTGTTGTTGGACGACGGTGAATTAGCCGGGGTGCTGCTGCGTTTGGGAGGACTCTGCTGATTCTTCGCGACCGTCGCTGCTTGCTGCTGTTTGTTTGTTGCAACTGGCGGAGTGTTCACTCCAGTCGCTCTGTTCAGAGTTCCGGACTTCGAACCATTATTCTTCGATCCCACCGCAACTCCAGTCGTTGCTTTTTGTGGTGGCGGTGGAGACTGTCGAGTTGTCGGTGGCGGTGTGCGGGGCGGTGCGGGACTGGCAAGACGCAGGTTGACTCGTTCGAAATCATCGCCGCCAGTGATAGCGATGTCTTTGCTGGAGGCACGCGCCTTGCCATCGACTGTCGTCGCGTCAACACGATAGACCCCGGTCCTCAATCCATCCGCCACGTCGAATTGATAACGTCCCTGGCGATCTGTCGTGGTCGTCGCGACGACTGAGCCATCGTTCGTATTGATCAGAGCCACACGAACATTGCCCAATGGCGACTCATTGCGACTTCCTTTCACATTGCTTTTGCCGTTGGTCGTCTGAGTAATCGTGCCTGAGACAGATGCTTTGAAGAAGAATGCATTTTGCTGAACCGAAGTCAGGGAAGTATTTCGTTCGATGATATCAGACAGTGATGTTTGCTGAAGCTGGGCCAGTTCTTTGCCCTTGAACTGATTTTGATACCAGTAGCGATCACCGTCGCGGAGACGTTCGAACTGATCGACGATGATCGTCTGAAATGTCTTGCCGACACTGCTTCCCTTCACGTGGTCTTCGGCGAGACCGCCGACCCAAAGGTCTATTTCATCCACAGATCCGTAGAGTGACTTTAGCTTTGCCTGCAACGCGGGATCAGACGTAATCTCCAAGAAATTTTTGACGCGCGGCAATCCGACCGATTCACGCACCGTATTGTAGTCTGCCAGACCATGATCACGGCCGCGCTGAATGTTCAGACTGGCCAGATCCAGACCACCGGCACCCGGAGGTCCGAAGAGAAAATTGCGAATGCTGTCAACGACTTCAGTATCGACTTCCGACGACGGATCTGCTGACAGATACTTGAGGACGGAATCGATCCCGGTGTCCTGCATCAGACCGGGATTAAAGAATGCTTCACTCAACGCCACCGTGTCATGAGTTTCCAGCCCCTTGTTGTCGAGGAATTCGACATCGTCTCCCAGCAGACTGTGACCGAATCGAAACGCGGCTGTGGCAAACTCATTGCTGATGCCCGGATTTACGGTTGCGTCATAGCCGGTGTATCGATCGACAGCACCTTGGCCCAACAGGGACGGCAACCATTCGTTGTACGTAACGGCCTGAATTTCCGCGATGACAATCGATCGCGCCTTCTGGTAAATCTGTTCGTCATTCAGACGCGGGTTTGCTTTCGCGATTTTGTTGGCCTGAAAATTATGTTCGCGGACAAACAATGTCTGCAGAGATGTCAATTCGACATTTTCGTTAGCCCTGACATCTCCGGCGGCAAACAGCTGATCGCTGGAAACCGAGGGATTGGCATTGTCCATGTTAAGCGTGCCGCCAGGAAAGGTCGCGGCATTGTTCAGGGGCAGCAGGTTGCCTTCACTGGTCTTCATTCGGCCGCCGGAGAATGTACGAAGCCCTGCCGCCACCTCTTTGGTCGAACCGTACACCATCGATCCGTCAAGAAACGCCGTGATCTGATTGACCTGCTCGCGAGGATTCGATGCGTCTGTGCCAGTAGTCGGATTGAATGCGGATCGATGCGTATCAATCGTGGCGGTGCCCGTTCCGGAAGGGTCGAACGAAGGGTCGCCGGTCGGTACGGGGATGGATGTGACTTCGGTGGTTCCGGACTCCGTCAGCGTGATATCGTGATCGATGAATTGTCCCCATGCATAAATCATCGCCGACAGCAGCCGATCGCTGATCACGTCTTCTCCTTCGCCATCCGATACGGTATTGCTGATGAGTCTGGCGCTGGGACGGTCTTCACCGCCGACCGCTGAGATCGCGTCGGCGTATTCGGCTTTGGCCAGCCGCAGAAGGTCTTCTCCCGTGCTGCCCCATTCCGGATTCTGCAGATTGTTGCCGACACCATCAATCGGCGCAGCGGACAGCAAGATGCGTTCCTCGACACCCTCAGCGGCCACGAACATGGCTGACCTTGTCCTCGTGGTGGGATTGCGACGACGATGATTTCGTGAAGTAAAGGGCATGGTGATCTCCCGTGGAAGAGTGCTGACAATTGAGCCACGCAGCATACGCGCAGCGGTCCTGGACATCTTCAATCACACTCGTGAATCAGACATCGCTCAGATGTTGATACGGGATTGGTTCCGAGTAATCCGCCATTCAATTTGGAAATTTTGATTTCCGCTGGCGGGCGTCTTAAGGTTGTCTTCAGAAATCAACCTGCGCGCGGACAACAAAGAGGTCGGTGTGGCTGTCACCAACAGGCGCGCGATTCAGATCGGCGCTGATGTAGTTGAACTGCAGTTTTGTGAAATTGTTCAAGTACCAGTTCACTCCGTAAGTCATGTCGTGCAGTTCACCCCCTTGGATCGCTCCATTGGTGAGATCGACCATCGAATATCGCCAGGCCAGTTCCCACGCGCCGATCCCTCCCCCATTGATACCGACTTGTTGCTTCGGCTTGACGCGGCCAAAGACAGCTTTGGTCTTGTCGTAGGGCCGGTGTTCTCCGGTCAGGATGTATGCGGTCTGCACATAAAACGATGGAAATCCGGCGACGCTACCGCTGTTCAGATTCACAACGCTGTACCGCATTTCAGACTGAGCGTGCCACGATCCCCACGTCGCGGCGAGTTCGCCGTTGAACAGATTGGCGTTTTCAGCCGGGATCAGTCCGGTGTCCACAAAATTCGGCACGCTGCCGGGCACGTTGATCGGTCCATTGTATTCAGGCACACTGCGATACTGGATTTTTCCATTGGGCGTTGCGATGTACGAGTGAGCGAGACCGCCGTGGACAAGGAACTCTGCCGACGCATCTTCCAGCACTACGGCCGTTAACCGCTCGGCGATGCCATATCCACGGTCTCCAATACTGCTGCCCCAGGGATCTGTGTTCGTTCCGAACGCAGCTGCGGCCCACGTGACATTTTCGTCCGTCGTTGTGTCGTGGAATCCGACGGCGATTTGGCGAAACGGTGCCAGGCTGCGCGTCAGAGGTCGCTCAAGAAATGTTAATTCACGACCGCTTGTGAATTCGTCCATCCCGAACGGCACACGATATTGTCCGATACGTACGTTTCCCAGCACCGGCACTTTGGCGATGTCCATGTAGACATCCAGAAACGACGGCCGACCGGCCTGCGCGAAGTCAAGGTCCAGGAGGTAGGTGACGTTCTCTGCCACCTTTCCGGATGTGATCATGCG
>JBBQSE010000025.1:0-37184 GCA_038214195.1 Planctomycetales bacterium | reverse complement strand
TTGTGAATCTGGGACTGGAGTATCGGCATGACCTTATGAACAACCGCGCTCAGGTCATGGACTCTCGCAGGAAAGTGGAAATCGCAGCCAACCAGCTGGAATCGACATTGGATCTGTCTTTTCAGGGAAGAGACGGGATTGGTCGTAACAATGCCGGCCCTGTGAATTCCGCCTCGCTGTCATTCACGACGCCGCTGGGGCAGGTTGACAACAGAAACAATTACCGTACGACGCTAATCACTTATCAGCGTCAACGGCGAGCCTACATGCTGTTTGAGGACAACATCAAGCTAAACATCAGGCAAAGCTGGCGTCAGTTGCAGGTGCAGGAATACCGAATGGAAATTGATCGCGCCAACGTGAGAATCGCCGCAAAACAGTATGACAGCGCAGCGTTACTGGCCTCTGCTGGTGCTCAACAGAACGCTTTGAGCCTCCTGCAGGCCTTGAGAACCGTCCTGGACAACCAGAACACTCTTGTCGGGGATTGGATCACTTATGAGCAGAATCGGCTTAACATCTTTCGCGACATGGGTATCATGCAGCTCGATCCTCGCGGAGTTTGGGACGATGCGTATTACCTGCAGATGAGAGGTCTGCTGGATAATCCGGAATTCGTTCCTCCTGCAATGACTCCCGGTGCCGTTCCCCCCATTTTGCAACCACAGAACTAGAAAAAAGGTGTCTGAGGATGCTTCGTCTATTTCCCCGAACGCGCTCTGGCAAATCACCGATCATCATCATCTTCCTGCTGCTCGTCGTGGGTGTGGGTGTGGCGTTTCTGGTGCCGAAATCCCGGAACGCATTGATGTCGCTTGCCGGTATGGACAAGGCAAAGCTGAATTCTCAGTACGTGCTGAAACGGGCTGAGAAGGGGCCATTTCGGATCATGATCACCGAAAATGGCACGGTGGACAGTATGCACAATTCGGTGCTCAGCAATAAGGTCGAAGGCAGCACGACGATCATTTCGCTGGTCTCGGAAGGCAGTCGCGTCCTGGCTCCAACCACTGCCGAATTTGACGGCGTTGTGGAATTCATGGACTCCGATTCGGAAACTTCAAAGAGCATTAAGCTGCGGGCGGAGGATGGCACTGAAAGGGTGTATGAAGTCGTGCTGGGCGAGTTTTCAGAAATTCTTGTGACTGATGGACAGCAGGTTCGTAAGTTCGATTACATCGCCGGTGATGTCGTTTGCGAATTGGATTCTTCGACTCTGGAAGAAAAGGAAAAAGAACAGCAGATCAAGGTCACCACCGCCAAAGCGAATGTCGAAAAGTCTCAAATCAACATCGAGATTCAGGAATCCACCAACGAAAGCGCGGTGGCCACCGCGACATCCCTGGAAAAACTCGCGGCACTGGACCTTGAGAAGTACACGGCACCAGGCGGCGAATACGAACAGGAAGTGGCAACAATTCAGGGCGACCTGAAGAAGTACGAAGAAGAGCTCTCCAGCAATATGGAGAAGTACGAAAAGGTTCGCAGTCAAGCCCGACTCGGTTACAGCAATGTGAATGAACTGGAAAGTGCCCGGCTGCTCGTCACGCAGTCGCAGATTTTGCAGAACCTGAACAAAGGCAAGCTCAAGGTTCTTGTGGAATTCATGAAGAAGCGGCAGGAGATTGAACTGACGCAGGCGGCCGAAGATTCCAAACGCGAAACCATCCGAGCCCATAAGGAAGGCGAGGCTATTATGACGCAGCTTCGCGCTGAGCTGGAAGCTGCGAAACTGACATACAGTGTCGAGCTGGACAAGTGGAATCTATTCAAACGACAGATTAAAGCCTGTCGTCTGGTCGCTCCGCAATCGGGCGAAGTCGTCTACGCGTCGCAGCAGAGTTCGCGTGGTAGCGAGCCGGTTGTGATTGAAGAGGGGGCTTCGGTCCGTGAACGACAGGCGATTATCAATCTGCCCGACGTGGAAAACATGAAGATCGACGCGCGAATTCATGAGTCTAAGATCAGTCGAGTGGTGATTGGTCAGCCTGCGGAAATCGAAGTCGATGCACTTCCCGGACAACCGTTCCGCGGCATTCTATCGACAGTTTCGTCAGTACCAACTCCTGGCAGCTGGCCAAATACAGACCTGAAAGAGTACGAAACGGCCATTCAAATTCAAGCAGAACCGGAGCGGTTGAAAAAGCTCAAACCGGGGATGACGGCTGAGGTGCGGATTATCGTCGAAGATCGCAAAGAACCGGTACTGCAGATTCCCATTCAGTCCGTCATTTCTACCGCAGGGCACTATTTTGCGTTCGTGGCCGTCGGTGCTGAAGTTCAGCGACGCGAGTGTAAAGTCGGCGACGCAAATGATGAATATATGGAGATTCTGGACGGAGTGGCGGAAAACGAATTCGTGATCATGAATCCGCGAACCCATTTTTCCAAAGAACTCAGTGAACTCGACGCGAGACTCTCAGCGGAAGCGGAAGCCAATCGTGAAAAGGTCGATACGCCGGAACGAAAACCCCGCGGCGGTGGTAATGCCGGACAGGCTGAAGCGGCCGGCAACGGACCGAGTGGTGGCGGCGGTGGTCCGGGCGGCGGTTCCCCAGGCGGTGGTGCCGGTCCTGGCGGAAACGGCGGCGGTCCTGGTGGTGGCGCAATGCCAGATCCTGCAGCAATGTTTGAGAGTATGGACGCGAACAAGGATGGTGTCGTGACAAAAGACGAACATCCGCGTCCCGAGTTCTTCGATCGCAGCGATGCTGATGGCGATGGAAAGCTGACTCTCGATGAAATGAAACAGGCAGCGCAACGACGCGGGCAAGGCAAGAAAGCCGAGTAATCGGACGCACGGTCTACATCTCTGTCGGCGATTCGCTTTGAACTATTCTCTATTCGCTATCTCGTGTCCCTATGGAACTGGCTGCTGAAGTCATCGATTTGCAAAAACATTTCCTGCTGGGCACTGTCACAGTGAAAGCCCTGCGAGGCGTGTCAATCGAATTTCCCAAAGGCGATTTCGTCGCCATCATGGGCTCGTCCGGTAGTGGCAAGAGCACGCTGCTCAACCTGCTGGGGGCACTCGATCGACCGACGTTTGGGAAATACATCATCGGCGGAAACGACGTCTCAATAATGACGGACGATCAGCTGTCGGCGATTCGCAACAAAATGATTGGTTTCATTTTTCAGTCCTACAACCTGATTCCGCAATACACCGTGCTGGAAAATATTGAAGTCCCACTGCATTACCGAGCCGGTTCTTCGGCGATTGGTGCAAAAGATCAAAAATGGATTGAGCACCTTGCTCAAATGGTTGGTCTGGGTGATCGCATGGACCATCGTCCCTATCAGTTGTCCGGCGGACAGCAGCAGCGTGTCGCGATCGCCCGCGCTCTGGTGAACAATCCGGAAATCATTCTGGCGGATGAGCCAACGGGGAATCTGGATTCAGCGACTGAGCATGAAATCATGGAGATGCTGTTGAATTTGAATCAGGAGGGGCGCACCATCGTCATGGTGACACATGAACCCAACGTCGCCAGACTTGCGAAACGGCAGATCCATATGAAAGACGGCGTCGTCGCGGGCACAGGTATTTTTCCGGGGTAAACAGGACAGTTTCCAAATATGTTTAATCTCATCCGTACCATTGAACTGGCATTGAAAAGCCTGCTGCTGCACAAATTGCGGTCGGGCTTGACCATGCTGGGCATTGTGTTCGGAGTGTTTTCTGTCATTGCGATGCTGGCGATCGGTGAAGGGGCCAGCCAGCAGGCTCAGGAGCAGGTGCTGAAACTGGGAGCAACGAACATCATCGTTCGCAGCGTCAAGCCTCCGCGTGAGAACGCCGGAGACCGTGCCCAGAATTCCTTTGTGCTGCGGTATGGACTGCTTCGAGCGGACTTTGATCTTTTGTCGCGTACAATTCCGACGATCGAGCAGGCGATTCCGATTCGCGAACTGACGAAGCCGTGCCGTTATCTGCACCGCGAAATGAACTGCCGGATCGTTGGCTGCACGCCCGATTATCGTGATGTGAATCATCTGCACATGGCTCAGGGGCGTTTTATCACCGACGAAGACCGGAGCAGAAAGGATAACGTCGCCGTGCTCGCGGCAGGAGCGGCCCAGACGCTGTTTCAGTACGAAGACCCCCTTGGAAAGACAGTCAAAATCGCGGATAAAAGATACGCTATTGTCGGCGTCACAGAATCAAGAGAAGCCAGCGCCGCTATCGGCGGCAGCATGTCCGGCCAGGACTACAACAACGATATCTATATCCCGCTGGAAACGCTGCGCGTTCGCATGGGTGACCTGGATGTCGATCGTCGGACAGGATCATTTAGCGCGGAGGAAGTTCAGCTGAACCAAATCACTCTCAGAGTCATCGATAAGGACCATGTACTGCAAACGGCAGAAGTGATTAGGGAAAGTCTGCGAGTCAATCACAAGGATCAAACTCAATATAGCGTTGTCGTACCTCAGGAGTTGCTCAAACAGGCCGAACAGATCAAGATCATCTTCAACGTGGTGCTCGGCTCCATTGCCGCCATCAGTCTGATTGTGGGCGGCATCGGCATTATGAACATCATGCTGGCGACTGTGACCGAACGAACTCGGGAAATCGGGATCCGCCGCGCTCTCGGCGCAAAGCAGAGCGACATCACGGCGCAATTTCTGACGGAAACGATGGTGCTTTCCGGCAGCGGCGGGTTGATTGGCGTAATACTCGGCCTGTTAACCCCGCCAGCGTTTGAGGGCGTGAAGTGGCTTGCCACAAAGTTCATGCTGGAAGGTGCCCAGGCGACGTCGGAAGTTGGCACGATGTTCCTGAGTCTGACCCCTAAAATCGTGTGGAGCAGCCTGCCGCTGGCCTTCGGAATCTCAGTCGGAATCGGAGTGATCTTCGGTCTCTACCCTGCCCGAGCCGCAGCACGAATGGACCCGATCGAAGCGCTGCGTCACGAATAGAGATCGCTCACTGGCAGCAAATCGTCGGAGCAGCGTTCTGAGGCCAGGCGGGCAACCGCGAACGCACAGGCGGATTCGCTGACATTGCGAACAAACATCGTGCTCAGTCGAATCGCGGGCTGATCGGGACGATGCGCGGACTTGCGGAGTACCAATATCGAAAGCCAGTCGCCGCTGCCACTTAGCAGCAGTTGCACCGTTTCCGGCCTGGTTCCGGCAAGGTTGCTTACGAAGCGAATTCTGTCCTGCATTGCATCATCCAGGATCCGCAATTGCTGGTCGGCAATATGGCGAGATATGTGTTGAAGTTGCGCTTCTGACAGGTCGCTTCGATCGCAGCAAATCTGATGCGCCAGTCGATTCATCGCCGCCGATCGAGTGGCCGGTCGATGGTCTGCGGTGTGCAGGTCGCGACTGTCTTCAGAGATGTCGCCGTTGATGAGATGCACATCGAGCGTCGTGGCAAACAACTCGGCCGCAACCGGCACCCGGCGTACCCTGGCAACTTCACGTTTCGCCGATCGCCTTTCATCAGGCAGTGGAACGTCATGGACGATGGCGCAGAGCGGCGTGCGGCGAATTCCTGAGTAGATCAACTCTGAGTGGACGAGTCGCTGCAGATCCGTCCGTCCTTCAGGGCAGGGGACTCCGTCAAGAATCGGAATCAGATCAGTTGTGGTGGATCCGACGTCGATCAACAGGGCAGGTCCAATGGGCACAGCGCGGCCCGCCCAGGTTGCTAGGGCGTGCCAGTTTGCAGCGGCAACAAGATCCGGCAGTTCGATTGCATCCTGTGGATCGGCAAATTCTCCGGACGTCATCCAGACACGAAGCACGGTGTCCGGAAAGGCTGCGGCGACCGTTCTTACAATGAATTCGACACCTTCGGACCTTGATTCAAAGCAGTCGGCAAGTTCTGCGGTCATGGTCAGGCCGACAATGTCCAGCTTTCTCCCCGCAGACAATGACAGTTGTTGCAATTCATGCAACAGACGATCTTTGTTCTTCCAGATTTCAAACACTCGGCACGTACAAAATCCGTCGGAGTTTGCTGCCTTGATGTTCGCGCCGCCAATGTCCAGACCAAGAGCAAAAGGAATCAATGGATCAGGTGTCATTCAGTCATCATTTCAGAAGGTTGCAAGTCACAGATCAAAACAAACCTCGTTCAATTCCGGACGAATCTTGAGAGCCACAACGCGAGTCCTCCCAGGATTGCTACTGCGGCCAGACCGATCAGAAGTTGCATAAGGCGTTTCCGTTTTCTGATTTCCTGAGGAAGACTGACCAGCCGCAATCCTGCTTTTCCTCCGAAAGTCAATTTTGAACCGTGTCGCAATGTGCAGTACGCTTCCACTTTGCCATCGACCCACGTCGGGTGCGTTTTTGATTCCTGGTGCAGCATCCAGTTTTGGCCATCGTATTCCAGTCGGCATTGCAATTCATCAACGCCTGTTTCTTGCAGCAGGATGACATCGACGCCGTGACCGGAACCGATTGTGACGCGGGATTTCGCCAGTCCAATCTGGCGTTTATCACCCAGGATTTGCAGTCTCCATCCCGCCGGAGCAGGTCCCTTGAAGGCCGAAGGCCGGGCGGAACTGGTTGTCGGCTCGCGGGCAGGTTCTTTTCTAGCGGGAATAGATTCCGCCTGACGAACTGCCGGAGTTTCTCCCTGACCAAAACCGTCGGTGCCCTCAGCGATACCCTGACTTCCGTTGACGAGCCAGCCGGATGCTGATGTGATGGACGACCGAGGTGCAGTGGTTTTCTTACCAGTTCGTTCGGCTTTCTCTTTGGCCTGTTTTGCTCGCAGTGTAACCAGTTCTCGAAAATCAAACTCAATACTCGTGCGTTCAGCATAAGGTCGGAAGGCATCTGCGAGTTTTTTTGCTGACTGGTAACGCTTTGCCGGATCTTTTTCCATCATCTTCGCGATGATGGCTCCGATCTCCGCCGGAATCTCAGGCCGCAGCTGGCAAACGTTTTTAGGCTTCTTTGTCCGATGCGCTTCCAGTTTGGCCTTGTTGCTTTTTTCTGGAAACGGCACGTGCGCCGTTAGCGCTACATACAGGGTGGCTCCCAGACTGTAGATGTCAGCGCGAGCGTCCACATGCCGACTGTCCAGCGACTGTTCCGGAGCGATGTAGTCAGGGGTTCCCAGACAGTCGTGACCGAACAGGAGCGACAAAGAGAATTCTTCCTCGGGCACGTCGCTCATGATCGCCAGACCAAAATCCAGAATTCTGGTGTGTCCTTCCTGATCGATCAGGAGATTGGCCGGTTTGATGTCGCGATGGATGATTCCCTGAGTATGCGCCGCCACCAATGCTTCAGCTGCCTGTAAAGCGATATCGCAGACCATGGGCCACTTCACCGCTCCCTTCAGTGCGACCAGTTCATGCAGACTGATGCCGCGAAAAAGTTCCATCACCAGGAAATGCACTGCCCCGGTACTGTCCATGCGATAGGTGCGAATAATGTTGGGATGATTGAGTCGCATTCCTGCGATGGCTTCGAGCTTCATTCTGGCCAGCATTCCGGCATCGAGCGAATGTTCGGCCGACAGGACCTTCAGGGCAACTTTGCGATCTTCCTGTGGATCTTCAGCGATAAAGACGCAGCCCATGCCTCCGAAACCAAGCACCTCACGGACACGATAGCGATCGATCACCAAACCGCGATACCTGCCTTCCAGTAGCCGTTCGGCCTGGAACGGTGTCAGAATTCTCGCGCGAGTCAGTAGTTTCGCGGTCTCTCGCGCTGTTGCGGTATCAGGAATCCGCAGCTTCTCTCGCACCTTCTGGATCTGTGATGCAGTCAGCAGTTCGCTTTTTTCAAGCAATTCAAAAAAACTTTGCGCTGCTACAGGAACCTGCATGTTTGTGGCTCTGTGAAACCGAATCCGACAAATCTTGTCCACCGGTGAATGCCTGCCGGGCCTCAAATACCAGGGTGGACGCACAGTCGCTAAGGAAATCTCAGACGCTGTGTGGTGACTAGCCTACCACGAGTCCGCTGCGGGGAAAACCATTCCTGAGCAGAATACAGGCGGGAGCGAGAGCGTTCTTAGAGATTGCGGTTTCTCATCCCCACCGGACTTCTATCGTCAAAAAACTTCGATTGCGGGCCATTTTTTTGATCGCCGTCCGCCTTTATCCTTTTCCGAGGTCGCGGTCCATCAATTGAATCAGGGAGGCGATCGAGTGGACCTGTAGTTTCTTCATCGCACTGCTGCGGTGTTTCTCGACCGTTTTAAAGCTGATCCCCAACTGAATGCCGATTGATTTGTTGGTGTCACCACGATAAACCAGCAGAATCACGTCCCGCTCACGCTGTGACAGTCGTTCGAGATAGGAAGCGCCTGAAGGCAGAACAGGCGGCAGCGTGGTGTTGAACGAATCGGTCTGGTGCAACTGTCGGAATGCCTCCGCGACGGCCAGCAGGAGTTCTGATCGCTTAAATGGCTTGTCCAGTACGGTCACGGCACCGTATTTCATGGCGGCTACAGCAAGGCTTGTTCTGGGAAATGCCGTTACCAGAATCACTTTGAAATGATTGGGACGGGAAGACAAACGGCGTTGAACCTCAATTCCTTCCACGTTATTCATCACTTGGTCCGTCACGACGACGCCCGGGTCAAGGGTGATCGAATCCTCAAGGAATTCCGAGGGAGAATTGTAAGCTTTGACATCGTAGCCAGAAACAGAGAGCATCACGGTGACGACATTCAAGACATCGACGTCGTCATCGATCACATAGACGCGCCCGTTGGGAAACGCTTCTTGCTCTTCTAAAGAAGCGTCTGTTCCATGATCAGGCTCCATATTCTCTGGGCTGCGAGGGCTACTCATTTTAACAAAACGCGTCCTTTTCCACCAAGCCTGAATCACACCGAAACCATTCATCAGTCACAACCGGATACGTATCGACAGTGTGGGAATTGAAAGCATATCACCTGGGGGAGTGCATCAAGTTCGTCACTGGTCGGTCCTGCTGATGAGATCTTAAATTTCGGACTGTCCCGCAGCTAATCATTTCTCTGTTAAAAAATCGCGAGATTCACTACTGTCTGCGATCGTTGGCGGACGGAATTATTCAGTTTGCCGCAGCAATCGCGTACATCAGCATTAGAATCCTACTCCAGTTTGAATGCCAGGACGGCACATCGCGTGAATCAACTTCCGATCATAAACCCGGAACGAACAATTGAGATTCGCGCCAATTCCAACAAAAAAGGTGGTTGGCTACTTGTTGGTGCTTTAGGCTCCGGAATGCGGGCTCTTGCTGAACTGCTCATTGATGCCGGGGAAGTTGTCACCGGTACCGATCACCAACTCGTCGCCGCCGATTTTGTACATCAAACAACCTTTGATCATGGCCGTATCCAGCTGTTTCGGCCCAATGATGTCGAGCAAATCTTTGCTCAGTCTCCGACACACGTCGCGTATTCAATGGCCGTACCGGACGAATCTCAATTCTTGCAGGAGTTTCGCTCTCAGGGCAAAAACGTCTTATTGCTTCCCCAAGCGCTCAATGAGATTCTGGGAAGCCGTGAACAACTCTGCATTGCGGGGACTCATGGCAAGACCACTACTAGTGGGATGGTGTACTGTATCCTGGAAAACGCCGCTTGTCATCCGTCTGCCTACATTGGTGGCATGAAAACCTCGACGGGACGCTCGGGAGTGCTGGGTTCGGGGCCGGTTGCCGTGGTGGAAAGCTGCGAATATCGACAATCGTTCCTCCATTTGACGCCAGCCACCGTGGTGCTTACCGGAATCGAATCGGACCATTTTGACTATTTCAGGTCCGATGTGGAATGTGATCAGGCGTTCATAGATTTTGTCCAGCGACTTCCAGGGGACGGCAAGCTGATTTTCAACGCAGATTGCCCGCGAGCGGCTGCCGTCGCAACAAATTCCAAGCGGCAGACAATTTCGGTTTCGCTAACAAGGGATTCCGACTGGAACGCGATACCGTGTCCTTCGAGGGCAAAAGAAGCCATTTCACCCGGACTGGGCCAGGAATTCCTGCTTAGATGCAAATCGCGTGAAGTTGGCGTCGTTCAGCTGCGTGTCCCCGGATCTCACAATCGATTCAATGCCGTCGCGGCGATTGCCGCCGCCGTCGCTCATGGGGTGCCTGTGGAGACTGCGATTGACGGGATCGCGAAGTTTTCGGGAATTCGTCGTCGCTTCGAACTTCGCGGGCATTTTGCGGGAATCGACTGGATTGATGACTATGCTCATCATCCGACGGCAATTCGGTCCACACTTGAAACAGTTCGCGACGTTTTTCCAGGTCGGCGTGTGATCGCAATCTGCGAGCCTCACCAGCATTCCCGATTAACAGCGCTGTTCAGTGATTTTCGATCTGCCCTTTCACTTGCGGACGAATGTCTTATCCTGCCAGTGCTGCCCGCTAGGGAATCTGCTTCCAGCGCTGCATGCGCTCGCCTGTCCGGTAGACTGGTCCGCAGTATCTCTGATTCGGGAGGCCGGGCTTTCCTGATGGCGAATCTTGACCAGGTGATTGGAAGATTAGACCATTCGGGCCGACCGGGAGACGTTGTCATCACAATGGGAGCAGGCAGGACACACCAGATTCATGACGAAATCCATCGAAGACTTCAGCGAAATTCTGCAGCGTGACGAACGTCTCAGCAGCCACACCTGGCTTCGCCTGGGTGGACCGGCCGAGTACTTTGTGACACCGAGAACGGAAGCGGAACTGCTTGAAGTAATCCAGGTCTGTCGCAGTCAGCAGCAGCCGATTTACATTCTCGGAAGCGGCTCGAATCTGCTTGTGCGCGAATCAGGCGTGAAGGGTGTCGTGATCAAAGTCGTTGATCCGTTACTCGGCGAAGTGAAAATTGACGGCACATCTTTGACGGCGGGCGGCGGTGCCCTGTTGTCGCATGTCGTGGCGGAAGCGGTACGATCAGGTCTGGGTGGCATCGAAGACCTGGTGGGAATACCCGGCACGATCGCTGGAGCTGTCGTGGGCAACAGTGGCGGTCGAACCGGCGACATCGGCCAGCTCATTACGAGCGTGAGAGTCCTCACGCAGGACAACGAGATCGCAGTGCGAGATGGTGATGAGCTGTCTTTTTCTTATCGTCGCAGCGGCATTCAGGACCTGCTTGTTCTTTCGGCCACGCTCGAACTCACCCGCGATGATTCTGAAGAGCTGCCACGAAGGATGCGGAAGAACTGGATCATGAAGCGTTCCACGCAACCGCTGACTGACCAGTCGGCTGGCTGCATCTTTCGCAATCCGCGCGGCCTGAGTGCCGGTGCGTTGATCGAGCAGTGTGGACTGAAGGGGCTTTCGGTTGGCAAGGCTCGCATCAGCGAAAGACACGCCAACTTTATTGTCACCGAGGATGGCGCGACGACGCGCGACGTCGAACAGCTCATTGGAAGAATTCAGAAGGCTGTCGCCGAAAAATTTGCTGTCGATCTGGAACTGGAAATCAAGGTCTGGTGAACCTCACTCCGGCGACGCCATCACTTGCCCACGGCCAACTGCTTCATCGCCACTCGATCTTCCGGGTTGAGTAAATGTTGCGGCAGTAACAGCGAATCCAGTTTGAGTGCCAGCGACTCGATGCCCACGGGTTCAGGAATAAACCAGACACCTGGATGAATCTGCCCCAACCTTTCAACACGTTTTGCAAATCGTTCTGGACCAATCACGATGATGGGAACTTTGCGGGTTCGCACGTCAGAACGGAGGTTCGCCAGGGTTGTCGCCAGGGGCCAGCCACCTGATTCGGCATCCACGAGAATCAGCTCGCAATTCATCTGCTGGACGGCAGCGTCAAAACCATCCTGTCCCGTTTGACTTAACGCGACCGCAAACCCGGCGTTTTCCAGCGCGACGTCAAGGTTTCGCAGGGAGCGATCGTCCGAATCCACAACGACGGCCTCAGGCTTCAGGCTGCCAGCACGCGAGGATTTCAGCGTTCGCTGTACGGCGGTTGAACTGACCTCGACATGTGCGACGTTGAGTGCGATATCGCAGGCCAGCATGCGAATGCGGGGATCGGGTGAATCGACCGCAGTCTTCAATGCCGTTCCAATCAATTCGCGAACTTCCGCGTCAACCGCAGAAAAATCAGAAAGTCGCAACGCGCGGAGCAATTCAATTCCGGCCGCCGCGTCACCCAGATCTTGCGACACGACAAGCGCATCTGCCAGATCGCCAATTGGTTTCCCCATTGCCGCAGAAGGTGCTTCCGACAAACCTGAGTTTGTCGATGCGCACTCTGCCACGAGCAGCAGAGTGGACGCCCTCTGATTGGAAGCATCGAGCGCAACTGCATCAGTCAGATATGAAGTCGCGGTTCGCAGCAATTCGGCTGGCCGATTCTGTGGAATGAATTCAAGCACGACAGCAGCCTCACGAACGTGCTCAAAACGATCCGCGGCGGACCGTAGCATCGCCGCACTTCGCTGCGCCAGAAACTCGCTTGCTTCCTTAGCTGTGGCGATCTCGAGCGAGCCCTGAGTCAACCGGAATATGGCTGCTGACGCGGCCACATGAGTCGACTCGTCACTCTCCGGATCAAATTGCCATCGCAGGAGATGCGGAGCGATCTCCGGATCGGCTGTACTTCCCAACAACTGCAGAATCCGGGGTCGCTGGCCCGCATCGACCTTTCCCAACACGTTCAAGAGTCCGTGACGCATCTCTCGAACGTGTTGAGACAGCAGCTGATCAGCGATTTTTCCCGCGGGTGTTGATGTGTCCGCAGCGAACAAGGCGATGGCGGAATCATTTCCATTGACCACCAGAGTTACGGCGGCAACGGCCGCTTCATCTCCCTTTGTCGCAAGTTTCTGGATCAACTCCTGCAACTCAGTCGATGATAACGCCTTTGGTTTTGATGCGGCATTGACTGTCTGGAGTAACTCGCGTCCTTCCGGCTGAAGCTTATTGTCACCGCTGAAGGCAAGAAATGGTTCCGCTCCGACCCGCAGCCGAAGTGCGATCCATGTCGCTTCTGAAGGCTGCTGGTCGAGCAGTTTGCGGAGAAATTTTCGAGCGTCGTCGGCGCGATCCAATTGGTGAGTGATCGTTGCGGCTTCAAGCAATCGCTCTGGAGTTTCCGGAGGAAATTGAAACAGGTCCGCCGCGATCGCTGTCTGAGCAGACTTCGGTTCCTGTGCCTGCGAGACCGCTGAAAGGTCAACAACTTGCGCCCCAATCATCAACGCTGCGATCGAGTGTAAAACAGCATGTGGCAGTGGCGAGTTGTAACGAGTTACTGACATGGTGAAGTCACATTTCTAAAGACGCTTCGTCGTGAACGGAACTCATCTGACGGGAATCGTCCCTTTTCTGTCGGGAAGAAACCACAAAATGCTGCAAAATTACGAGGCCGGGGAGGTTTTCGCCGGCGATTCTGCGGGCACCACAATTCGCAGTGTGTCCTCCCGTATTCATCGGCTCGAACAACTTAGGCGAACTGCCAGGAGTCTCATCTGCCGACTAATTTTCGATGAAACTGCATGGTTTGGCAACAACTTTGGCGGATTGGCAGTTTGATCGAGGCCCAAAAATTCTACCGATTCCGGCCGCCAAACCCGACGCACAGATTCTGTACAGTCATGCGACAATAAAATGCACGCAGCTTGCTTCTTCCCATTCTGGGACACAGATCCTGATACTGAAAATCAACTTAAATCATTTTGCAGAAATGATTTACAACGCAACTTTCATCACAGAATTTAATTTAAGGCACGTCGTTTGCAAAATGGGCAGATTGTTCATTTCGTTTGCATGGATGCAGATGAATCGGATTCAATGGATTGACTGTCGCGGTTTCAGTGCTGTTCACTGTCCAGTTCTGCTGTTGGCAGGAACAGTATCTGATTCCCGGCTGAATAGAGTGCCCTTTTTTTGGGCAATTCAGCCATGAACGCCTGGTGGAAACACACTCATTCAAAGGCTCCATCGCGAAGGGCCTGAATGAGACGAAACAAATGAAGTCTGACAACAAGCGAGGAGAACAGGTGATGATTGGCAGTTTCTGGAGTCGAATTCGGCCAGCGACAGTATTGATGGCGTTCGGGCTCTGTTTTCTCTTTACTGTCGGAAAGACAGTATTGTCACAGGAACCAGTGGCTTCTAAAACCGCTGATGAGCCGGTAGCGACAGCGCCTGATGCGGGCGGAGTTACTGAAGTTGCAGTCGTCAAAGAAGTGGTCGCGGAAACGGCTGCTACGGAAGAGACTCCGACGTACGAAATTCCGGATCTTATGGAGATTTCGTATTCCATCGACAGTCTGTTTCTCTTTTTGTCCGCCATTCTGGTCATTTTCATGCAGGCCGGATTTTCAATGGTTGAGGTCGGAATGAACTCCGGCAAGAACGCCGTGAACATCCTGTTCAAGAACGCGATAGACTTCTGCATCGGAGTCACTCTGTTCTACTTCATTGGATACGCGTTGATGTATCCCGGTAAGGACTTTGAGGGAAAATACTTCGGCTACAATCAGCCTGATTTTTCCGCCGCGCCTTCGCTGGATGACATCAAGGGCGGATTCGCTTCTGGAGAGCTTCGGAAATTGCATCCGCAGGCCGACTTCCTGTTTCAGGCGGCATTCTGTGCCACAGCAGCGACGATCGTTTCGGGTGCTGTTGCAGGTCGTCTGAAATTTCCAGCATATCTGATCTACACTGTAGTTTTGACAGGCTTTGTGTATCCCGTTGTTGGCTTCTGGAAATGGGGCGGTGGATGGCTTGGTGCTGCTGATCCGGTTGGATTGGGATTCCATGACTTTGCCGGTTCGATTGTGGTGCATGCGTGCGGCGGATTCGCCGGATTGGCAGGTGCCATGGTGCTTGGGCCTCGCATCGGCAGATACACGGCGGACGGAAGATCCGTTCCGATTCTGGGACACAATCTGCCATTCGCAAGTCTTGGAGTATTCATCCTGCTGATTGGCTGGTACGGATTTAATCCAGGGAGTCAGTTGGCTTTCTCAGGCTACACTAACACGGGCCTGGTTTGCACCATTGCGGTGAACACAACTTTGGCCGCATGTGCAGGTGGAATTGTGGGAATGGTTCTGAGCTGGATTGTGTTCAAGAAGCCTGACCTCACGATGTGCTTGAACGGGATTCTCGCCGGGCTGGTCGGCATCACTGCCAACTGCGATTGCGTCACAAACAATGAATCACTAATCATTGGCGCTGTCGCCGGAGTACTGGTTCTGGGTGCCATCATACTGCTGGATAAGCTCAAGATCGACGACCCGGTGGGAGCGTTCCCGGTGCATGGCGTTTGTGGTTTGTGGGGCGGAATTGCCACGGGTCTCTTTGGCGAAGGCAAAGTCCTGACAACACAAATTATCGGCTCCCTGTCGATCGCGGCCTTTGCATTTGCCTGCATGTTCATCCTCTTCCAGATTCTTAAAGCAGTCAACCTGCTGCGAGTCAGCAAGGAAGAAGAGATCCAGGGACTGGACATCCACGAACACGGTATGCCAGCGTACGCGACTGATGCTGCCTACTAATCGCTAACAACACCAGCGATGTCCACAACACACTCTTAGCGCCCGAACGACTTCTATCGTTCGGGCGTTTTTGCGCGCCGCTCGCAGAGTTTCGCACGTGATCAGTCGCTCTCACTTGTTTTGAAACTCCTTTCCGTCAATATTCGGCAATGGATCAATCGCAAAGAGAACGTCGCTGGATTGTGAGCAGGTGAAAGAGAATGGATGTGACTGAATCAGAGCTGTCAAGTTCGGAGGCTCGTCTAGTCAATCGGCCGTCTCTGCATGTTGAAGCATGGGTCGGCGAAGTTCGAATCAACATGATTCGACTGGTCTCACTGGCAGCCTTTTATGGCTATCATGTGCTGAACATATTCGCAATCAGTAACGATGAGACTCTTCAGGGGCGATTTCATACGAGTGTTTCGCTCATCGTGTTCTTGTGGGCAGCGGGAGCTGTGTTGCTGCATCTGATCCTGTTGCGTCGCGTGTTGTTTCCCGCACTTCCGCTTACGGTGATTGCCTGGGATATTTCGCTCGCAACAGTCGTGCTGTGCATTGGTCAAAATCCACATTCGATGCTTGTCAGTGTTTATTTTCTGATCGTCGCATCGGCAGCACTTCGCTTCTCAATACCACCTGTTTATCTGGCAACGCTGGGCAGTCTTGCTGGCTATCTCGTCTTTCTTGGATACTCACGATTTGTGCTGGATCTGCCCTTTGAACTTCGCGTGACACGTCCCAATCAAATCATCATGGCCATTGCGCTCGCTACAGCGGGACTGCTTGCAGGGCAGTCAGTCCGCCAGGTCCGCCGAATCGCCGCAGGGGGCAATGTACGTCTGGTGCAGGGCCAGGAGACGTCGCCATGAATCTCGCGTGTCCGGCATGTGGCGAAGGTATCAAGCCTCACTGGAAGACCTGTCCGGCATGCCTTCATCCACTGGACGTGGAACGATCCGTGCGTTTCGACCTGCTGTTGTCCGGGATTGCCATGATCAGTCTGGCTTTTATCGGACTGATTGGAATCGTCATGAATCTGTTTAAGGATGGAAATCTGCTAACGAACGATCAGTTCCTTTTCGGGCTCGGAGCCATTATTTTTGCGTCCATGGTCGGTGGCGGTCTGATCGGTGGCTCCCGCACCGAACGTCGCGCAAGTCAATTTCCCGAACCCGGTACTCCCGCGACAATGCTGGAATATCCACTCGTAGAAGAGATGCCGCGCGGAAATGCCGTGGCGAAGGGAGTCCTCATGGGATTACTGGGAAGCGTGGGCACCATTCTCGTGGTGTTCGGCGTGATTGCGCTGTTGATCATCTGCATCTGCATCCTGCTGTTTGTGACGTGCCTTCAGATGTTGCACAAATACAGTCCGTAACCGAGATCTTTCGCGGCGATATGCACATTTTCGCGGACAGTGTGAAAAGCCAAATTGTTCATCTGTGGGAACGGTTCTTTAGCAGCGTCCAGCAGCGTACCATGCAGCGAAATCAGCATATTACTAATTTAGCCTGGGTCCATTCGGACGGAATCGAGAGCACGCTTCATGGCAACGACCAGCGATACAACCATCCTGATCTTCGGCGCATCCGGAGACCTGACATCCCGAAAACTGATTCCCGCTCTTTTTCGACTGTCACAACAGAAGTATCTGTGCATTCGCTGCCCGGTGATTGGTGTGGCTCGTCGTCCCAAAACGCACGACGAGTTTCGCAATGAGATGCGAGAGACCGTAAAGGAACGGTTAGGTGAGGATAAATTCGACGCGACGACATGGGACATCTTTGCAAAACAGTTGTTCTATCAGCAGCTGGATATAACTGAAACCAGCGACTACGCGAACCTCAACACGGCAGTTCAGGAAATTGAAAGACAGGTGGGTGCTGGCAGTGAATCAGCGCGTATCGTTTATCTGGCCACAACACCCGATCTCTTCGCGCCAGCGGTGGAAGGTTTTGATGCATCCGGCATGATCCCGCCACGCGATTCGGAATCGCAACTCCGCGTCGTCATCGAAAAACCCTTCGGACGAGATCTGAAATCTGCACAGGAATTGACCGTCGCTCTTTCCCGACACCTGCAGGAAAGTCAGATTTATCGCATCGATCATTATCTGGGCAAAGAAACCGTTCAGAATATTTTGTTGTTCCGGTTCGGAAATGCGATCTTCGAACCTCTGCTGAATCGCAATCACGTTGATCACATTCAGATCACTGTGGCCGAAGCTCTCGGCATGGAGGGGGCTCGTGGCGGCTACTACGACACGTCGGGAGCCATGCGGGATGTGCTGCAAAATCACGTGCTGCAACTCCTTGCGTTAATCGCAATGGACCCGCCTTCGCTCTTTCAGGCTCGGGAGATTCGCGATGAAAAGATGAAGGTGCTGCAGGCGCTGCGACCGGGAGTGAATGGTCCAATCGGGAACTGGGCCGTGCGAGGCCAGTACTCGGCGGGCCTGGTGAATCGTCAGCCTGCTCTGGCCTATCGCGAAGAAGATCGCGTCAATCCCAATTCGAACCGGGAAACTTACGTTGCCATGCGAGTGGCGATCGACAACTGGCGCTGGGCCGGAGTTCCCTTCTTTTTGCGCACGGGAAAGCGGATGCCGAAGCAGATGACCGAAATCACAATTCAGTTCAAGAACCCACCACTCAATCTGTTCTCAACGGTGGAATGCGAAGGCGATCTGTGTGACCTTGTAGAAACGCGCCCCAACCAGTTGATTCTGCGAATCCAGCCGCAGGAAGCGATCTCGCTGCGATTCTCTACCAAACGCCCTGGGATGAATTATCAGGTGCATCCGGTGTCGATGGATTTCGAATATGGGGAACATTTTACAGCGCAGCTGCCGGAGGCTTATGAGCGTTTGCTGCTGGACGTGATGCGCGGCGATTCGACTTTGTTCACACGCAGCGATG
Source organism: Planctomycetales bacterium (assembly GCA_038214195.1). GTDB lineage: Bacteria > Planctomycetota > Planctomycetia > Planctomycetales > Planctomycetaceae > SXXK01. The sequence goes on along the minus strand of JBBQSE010000025.1, from coordinate 18,832 downwards.
AACTGGAAGCCGCATGGCGATTTGTAACTCCGGTCATAGAAGCATGGGAAGGCAGTTCATCGTCGCCCGAGCTTTATCCAGCAGGCACATGGGGACCTACCGCCGCTGATCGGTTGATTTCAGAAGCCAAAGCTCAATGGCGGGCACCGAAGTAAGTTTCGGCATTCTCAAACCTTTGCTGGTGGTGTGCCGATGCTCATCTTCGCACACAACTGGGGACGCAAAGAAGCCCGGCTTTTGGGAAAAGCCGGGCTTCTGACTGAAACCTGTACCAACAAGTTGTTATCAGCCAACCTTCATCGCGGCCGCGAGGATCTTGGAAGTGCTGGGGCGCATAATTCGCCCGTCCACCAGGTCGCCTTTTTGCAGCGTTGCGCGGATTTCTTTTCCGCTGATCGACCACGGCTTTTCGTCCTTGTGGCGTTCCATCAAATCAACGCGTCCAGCGGATTCGTAGTAGGCTGCGAAGCCAACGTTGACCGTCTTGATCTTCAGATCACCAGCGAGCTTCTTGAAGATTTCCTGAGCGTCAAAGTCGCCCCAGATTGATTCTCCGTTGGCATACGGAGCATCTGCATGCTTGCGTCCGATGACCAGATGCGTATAGCCCATGTTCTGACGATAGATGCCGTGCATGACGGCTTCCTTTGGACCACCATAAAACATTTTGATGTCCAGGCCGAGCAGAACGACACGGTCAGGAACAGATTCCTTGCGAGGTCCCCACAGACTTGCATCGCTGTCGCCGTCACCCAGTGATCGGTCGGAGATCAGTTTCTCGTAGGTCTCCATTCGGATCTCAGCGTTGACATCGTCGCCCTTGACTTCGCCAATCAGCGGATTCAGACACGCGCCTGCATTCAATCCCTGCTGCAGCAAAGCTTCCAGACCGTAGACCAGAGCGTACTCGTGGGCTCGGTGCAGCGGGTTGCGAGTCTGAAACGCGACAACCGCGTCCCAGCCTTTTTCAGCGAGTGCCTTGCGAACTTCGCGTGGCGTCAGCACGTACTTGCCGAAGGATGGATTCTTTGGTTGTGGCAGTACTTTGATCTCGCCACCAATCAAGTGGGAGTTCGCTGCTTCACCCTTGACGACCATGTCGGCCCCTGGATGATCGATGCGGTCCGTCAGATAAACGGATCGCAGGTACTTCAACTTTGGCCAGGCATAGACGTCATTGACGTCCAGCGTTGCGACAATGTCACCGTTTGGCCCCGTTAACGCGACTTTCTGTCCAGCCTTCAGCGACTTTGCCAACTCAGCCGTGATTGGGAATGCGATTGGGATGGTCCATGCATACTTCTGTCCGTTGCTGAGGACATAACATTCATCGAGCACCTGATTATAGACAGCCGAATTCATCGGCCCTGTCAGCGGGCTGAGTGTGCCGTCACCAAATCGATAAACGCTGGACAGATCCGCTGCAGAAACCGGTACCTGAGGCAGCGTCTTTGCTTCGGTCAAAAACGCATCGCGGTCCTTTTCTCCTACAGTGCAGCATACAGGTTCAGATAATCCACCATGCGGTGGGATCAGGTCGGCCATTTCAAGAGTTTCCTTAGAGACTGGCGGATTTGCCAAATATCAACGTGTTCCGGCCTGAACTGCTGCCGAATCGCACGAACGAACGGAACCTAGAGGAACCCCCAAAGCGAGTCAAGAAGTTCCTGGAAGCGGTATTTCATTCAAAGGGATTGACGCTCATCATAGTATTTCGATCAATCACGGTCAGCGCCTAAACAACTGCTACAATGCCCGGACGGACTCAGTTTGAGTGCGAATGAATGCGATAGCTGAATTTCAACGAGAGTCTTCAAAGTGCGATTTCTGATCACCAACGACGACGGTTTTGATGCTCCAGGCCTTGCCGCACTGCACTCGGCGTTGCGGCCACTCGGAGATGTGTCGGTTGTCGCACCGGCGATTTGCCACAGTTCCCGAGGCCACGCCGTCGATACGAAGAATTCGATTCGAGTCGAGCGACGACGGCTGGAACCCTTCGGCGACATTCACATCGTGCATTCGACTCCCGCCGACTGCATTCGAGTGGGAATGTGCCATTTGCTGAAATCGCCTCCTGATCTTGTCGTAGCCGGAATTAATCCTGGGGCGAATCTGGGAGTCGATCTGTTCTACTCAGGAACTGCCGCCGCCGCTCGGGAAGCCGCGTTCCTTGGCGTGCCTGCGATAGCGATCTCCCGGCTGCTCGACGGAAACCATCCGATTTCATGGGACTTGTTGACCCGGCATGTCACACGAGTCGTTCGCCAACTGCTGGCTCCGAAATTCCGGCTGCCTACGGGACATTTTTGGAATGTTAATTTTCCTTGTGTCGCGGACGAAAAATACCCGGACGAACTCACGCTGGCTCCACAAGGCGTCGAACCCCACGCAGTCGCATTCAAGGTCATTGAACGCACTAAGGACTCGGAAGTCCTCACATATTCAGCGTTGTACCGCGATCGAGGCCGTTCCGAGACCTGCGACGTCAAACACGTATTCGACCAGCGAATTACGGCGACTCCGGTCGGACCATCGCTGACGTCTGGTCCGGCAATTTCGATGCACTCTCAGGTTTCTCTGTCCGACGCAGCCTGCGCGGATTGACACCGGCGGGAACACGTGTCACATTTGAGCCTGTGGCTGGATTCTTAGGTTTTTCTCGGGCAACATTCGAGCAAACGCGGGAAGTCAGCACTTTTGACTCACTAAGTGCCCATTTCGCCATCTGATGCGCATGTACGAGCACCTGACAATCATAAGCGGTCGAGCCAATCCGGACCTCGCCCGTGAAATTACAAATTACCTGGGCATCAGTCTTGGGGCAGTTGACGTCGGGAATTTTCCGGACGGCGAGATCAGCGTCAAACTGAATCAGAACATTCGCGGCTGCGATGTGTTCCTGATCCAGCCGACCTGTCCTCCGGTGAATGAAAACCTGGTCGAGCTGTTAGTTCTGATTGACGCCTGCCGCCGCGCCAGTGCGGCCCGTATCACGGCTGTCATCCCGTACTTTGGTTACGCTCGTCAGGACCGAAAAGATTCCGGACGCGTTCCGATCACGTCAAAGCTGATCGCCAACCTGATTGTTGAAGCCGGTGCGCATCGGGTGCTGACAATGGACCTGCACGCCGCGCAAATCCAGGGCTTCTTTGACGTTCCGGTAGACCACCTCTACGCCGCTCCGATTTTGGACAAGCATTTTTCTTCGCTGGGGATTCCCCAGGAAGACCTGGTCATCATCAGTCCGGATGAAGGAAGTATCAAACGAACGCTGCAGCATGTCGAACATCTTGGTGGCTCACTGGCCATTGTAGATAAACGACGCGCCAACGCGCTTGAGACACGGCAGGCGAATCTAATCGGCGGTCCCATCAAGGGCAAAACGGCTCTCATCTTTGATGACATGATCACGACAGCCGGATCCATTTGCGGTGCCGTGGAAGTCGTGCGAGCCCACGGTGCGAATCGGATCTATCTTGGTGCCACACATGCGGTCCTCTGCGGTCCCGCCATTGAACGACTGGAACGCGCCCATATCGATGGACTGGTTGTAACAAATACCTGTCCGATCGCTCAGCAGAACAAGATTCCTAATCTGACGATCGTCTCCGTCGCGGAACTGCTCGGCGAAGCCATCCGCCGCGTGCATCGCAATGAATCAGTGAGTTACCTGTTCGACTAGCGGGTGATCCGACCTGCTTTTTCAGATAGTCGTCGCGGATTGTGTGCAGTTGTTTCCAGATAACAGAAGAAAGATTCCGATTCCGCTTTCATCATTCCTGGCGCGAACCGGATGTGCTCAAGCCTTTTCAGCTTCATGTCGCGAGCGAATCCCGGAGGAAGCTGAATGGTTTCGCCGCCCCAACCATCCGAAGCGGCAAGCTTTGGAGAATCCCGCTCATCGGCAACCGCAATCGTCACGGATATTAGTAGACTGACAATGAGTAGGCGTAACATGTAAAACTCCACAAGTCGAGGGCAAGCGAATACAGTGAACCGTACCTTAAACGAAGACTGCAGTCGTGTCACTTGGTGGGCGGTTAGGCGAGTGGCGGATAAGGTTTTACCAGCGCGATGCGCGAGCGAGTGTATGGGGAACTCACTTGCTGGCGCTGCGTGCTGGTATTCTTTAATCTGCCGCTCGCCTCAATGAAGTGAAGTATTACCTCATGAAGAGTCAATCCCTGGCGGCCGCGCTGATCCTTTGCGTGACATCAACAGCATGCGGTGATGGCAACACCTGCGATTTCCGGTGACAGGCTGTTGATTCGCACCGTTCGGAGTTTGTATTGCCTCGCGCGAAAGTGAGCATTGTTTTCATCTCGGCGGCGGCCATTCACATTCACGTCTTGAGTTGTAGGAAAGAGCGAATCCCAGGACGGGCACATATCGCTGGACCGCTATCACGATCGTCAATTCAATCGGAGCAATCTGGCATGAGTGATGAACTTCGTTCTGACCGTGACCGACCTGCAGATGTAAATCGCCGCGATGAAATGCCAGCGGTCTATTTTGAAACGCACTTTTCGCGAGAGTCCGTTTGGGATGACTGGCCGAGTGAGTTCGCCATTGTCACCGCGTGGGCCACGACCGGTGAAACGTGGACCGATGAGCGAAACCGAAGTGCGGACTACGAGTTGGAAACGGAATTGCGGCAGCTTTCCAACTGGGTTAGACGGCTGACGGGTTATTCACCGGCGACCGGCCATGCGGAACCCGGCTGGGCTGTGGAGATTGATTTTGAGACGGCGTGCGACATCGGCCGACGATATCTTCAGGATGCGGTGTACCTTGTCTCAGGCGACAGCTTGAGCGTCAGTTTCTGCGACCACCGTCGCAGACTGACAGCGGTTGGCGCATTTCGCTGCCGGGTCCGCGATCGGTCGCATGATTGACCCGCTGCCCGGCTCAGATGGAGCGAAGAATTTAGATCACGCCGCCATGGACGCGATAGGGCGTTTCAAAGTCCGGCAGATCGAGAAACCAAATGCGTTCCCAGATCTCTCCGATGTGCCGCAAGCTTTCTGAAGAATAGATCAGTTGGCGGGCTCGAACATCCGGGTTTGGGCTCCAAATCGGCAGAGCACATCCGGCGGACAATGCGGAGGATGCCAACAACAGCCCTACCATCAGTCGCAATCGAATCTTCATCGCATCGTCCTTCCCTGGACCCGTATTCCACGAAGTTCAATCTTCATGGAGACCACAGCATTTGGAATCAGTTGAGTTCTGAATTCATGGGTTTCGCTGGAGACGAATCCCTTCAAAGTAATTCACCCGGAAACCATGATCCATTGCGATTCAGTTGTTGCTGATTGGTCAGGAGCCGAAGAAATCCACCGCCTAGTGGACTCTGGTTCCATCGTCACTGGCCCCCGGACGTTTCAGAGTGGGACTGACTTGACGAAATCCATCGGTGCTGGCCGCCGCGTCCCGTGTTCGAGCCAGTTCTTTTTCTTCCAGTTCGCGAACTTTCGCTTCCATTTCTTTGCCAGGCTTGAAGGTGACGACAAATTTTGCCGGGACTTCAACCTGTCCGCCCGTGCGAGGATTTCTGGCCTTTCGGGCGGCTCGCATTTTGACTTCAAACACTCCAAAGTTCCGCAACTCAATGCGGCGGTCTTCAACCAGCGTTTCAACAATCGCGTCGAAGGTCTTTTGAACGATTTCCTTCGTCCGCAGTTGGGTCAGTCCCAATTCGTCTGAAATCGATTTGACGATCTCTTTCTTGGTCACGATTCGTGCCTCCGAAGGTTGAGTTCTTGCTTTGTCGTGTTACCCTTATGTCGCTACAACTGTAGGATCTGTCAGGACTTACTGTCAAGACTCTACCCGGCAAACAGTTGGAGATCAATCTTCTATAACGTTCGACAACCCGCGCATCTGGCCCGGACTACCGAATCGCAGTCGATCATGGTTTCAAAGTGAATTGCCAAAGAACAGCCCCGAAGTCGCAATGCTTCGGCACCTTTCCTTCTTATCGGACCAGGCAATCCGGAATCTTAGGGAAATTCAGCACAATCGTTACAGTTTGCCAATTTGCTTTTCGCGAGTGCCGGGGAACAGTAACATTCCGACAGTCGATGGCTCTCAATTCAGCCTGATTAAACAACACTGCAAACAACGGAAATTTCCTTGAAATCCATACTTTCCCAATTTGACACAGACTCACTGCCAAGCAGTTTTGATCGAGTCGTCGCGATCGATGCCGGTGTCGAACAGCTGTTTTCGTATGGTTCAGTCACTCCGGAAAATGTGACTGGGCTGGTTCACGGACTGATGTTCACTCGCGGCCCGGCAGATCTAAAGAACTCGGCCATCTTCATTGGTGGCAGCAATGTGACTGCCGGCGAAGTGCTGCTCCGGAAAGTTCTGAAGACGTTCTTTGGCCCGATGCGCGTTTCGGTGATGATGGACTCCAACGGATGCAACACAACAGCTTCTGCCGCCATCGCCTGTGCCAAAAAGCATCTCAATCTGGCAGAATGCCGAGCCGTCGTTCTTGGAGCGACCGGGCCGGTGGGACTTCGAGCCGCAGAATTGCTGGCTCTGGAGAAGGCTCACGTCACGCTTGTTTCCAGAACCGTGGACCGAGCTGAGGCGGCGTGCGATTCAGTTCGCCAGACGACTGAGGACGCCAAACTGTCTGCTGCCAGCGCCGGACAGCCTTCAGAATTCGAAACCGTCTGCCAGGACGCCGCGATCATTGTGGCCGCTGGAGCCGCCGGAGTCTGTTTTCTCGAGTCCGACGCGCTGCGGCGAATTCGTGGTCTGAAACTGGCCATCGATCTCAATGCCGTGCCGCCACTCGGAATCGCCGATATCGGAGTGACAGATAAGGCGGTCGAGAAACATGGCGTCATCTGCTACGGCGCGCTCGGTGTCGGTGGACTCAAGATGAAAGTCCATAAGAAGGCAATTGCCTCCCTGTTCGAAGCCAACGATCGAGTGCTTGAGACTCGGTCGATCTACGAACTGGCGCTGCAGGTCGCGGGGTTGGGGCGATAAGCATCGAGCGGTCGAGTTCATTTTCCCGTCGAAATCATCCGGGTTTGTGCTGAGAATTTGCTCCAGCACCAGTCGGCCATTGTGCAGCGCATACAGGCTGACGCTGTCGCCTTTTTCATCGGTAGCTGGATTTTTTCGTGCCTTCCACGTACTTTCCCAGGACTTCAGGAATCTTTTGGCGAGACAGCGACACTGTTGGAGCCCGAGATCTGAAAAGCGATGGTCGCTGAATCTCAAATCGACAGAGAAAGATGAACAATGACGAAACCAGGAATTCTCGCCTTTTCCGGCAGCGCTCGAAAAGATTCTCACAACAGCAGGCTCGTGCGCATCGCCGCCGAAGGTGCTCGTCAGGCCGGCGCTGCGGTGACGGTCATTGACCTGAAGGACTACCCGCTGCCGATCTTCGACGAAGACCTCGAAAAAGAGGTTGGCACACCGGAAAACGCCACGAAGCTGAAACGGTTGTTTCTTGAACACGAAGGCTTGCTAATTTCGGCCCCGGAGTACAATAGTTCAATTACGCCGCTGCTCAAGAACACGATTGACTGGGTGTCCCGCACCGCTGCTGACGAAACGCCGCTCGCTGCATACACTGGAAAGTTCGCCAGCCTGATGAGTGCGTCGCCAGGTGGACTTGGCGGAATGAGATGCCTGGTTCATGTGAGATCAATCCTTGGAAACATCGGCGTCACGGTACTACCCGATCAGGTGGCGGTGTCACGAGCGTACGAAGCGTTTACTCCGGAGGGCAAGCTGAAGGACGCTAAGCAGCAACTGAAGGTCGAATCCCTCGGCGCAACGCTTGCCGAGATTCTGATCAAACTGAAATAGGAACGAAGCCTCGCGCCGCTTGATTGAAACTTGCGGACGGTCTCGACACACTGTGCAACCCCTGCTGATCTGTCCCGCCTTTCTGAGGAACCTCGACAATGGTGATTGTGTTGCGCTGCTGTACTCTGGCCGCTGTTGCGTTGTGCATGTCCGGGACAGCCCAGTCCGAGAATTGGCCGAGCTGGCGTGGACCGACCGGGAACGGACTGAGTTCCGAAAAAGATCTGCCGACGGATTGGAGCCCGACGAAAAACGTGGCATGGAAGTTGGAACTTCCCGGACCAGCTGGAGCTACGCCGGTCGTCTGGGGCGATCAGATCTTCCTGACTTCAGTCAATGAGGCCGGAGATTTGCTGCTCATGGCGTTCAACATCAGCGGCAAGCAACTGTGGCAGCAGGTCGTGGCAACGGGAAACCAGACGGCACGCGGTGACGAAGGCAACTCCGCATCGCCTTCTCCGGTGACTGATGGCAAGCACGTATGGACGTTCATGGGCGACGGCACACTCGGCTGTTATACGGTCGATGGCCAACAGGTCTGGAAGATCAATGTCCAGGACCGGTACGGAAAATTCAATATTCAGTTTGGCATGAGTTCCACGCCAGTGCTCGACGACGGCGTGCTGTATATGCAATTGATTCACGGTGAAGGCAACCCGGCGACTCGCGAAGCCTGCGTGGTGGCTCTTGAAGGTGCAACCGGCGATCAAATCTGGAAGGTCGATCGCCCCAGCGACGCCGAGGGTGAAAACGAGCACTCGTATGCCTCCGCCATGCTCTACCGCGACGGCAAAAAAAAGCTGTTGCTGACTCACGGTGCCGACTTCATAGTCGCACACGATCTTAAAGACGGTCACGAGGTCTGGCGATGCGGCGGACTGAATCGCCGCGATGATCCAGTTCTCCGCTACGACCCCACACTGCGCTTTGTTGCGTCTCCCGTCGCGGTGCCGGGATTGATCATCGTTCCCTCAGCCAAGGGCCATCCGGTGATGGCAATCAAAGCCGACGGCAGCGGAGATATCACTGAAGCCGCAGACAAACATTACTGGACGTGGAAAAAGACCCCCGACGTCCCCTCACCGCTCGTTGTTGATGACCTCGTCTACCTGTGCATGGAAAACGGCAATGTGACGGTCCTTGAAGCGAAAACCGGCACAGAAATCTATTCGGAAGCCACCCACCGCCAGCGCCACCGCGCGTCACCGGTCTACGCGGACGGCAAACTCTACCTGACAGCCCGCGATGGAAAGATCAACGTGATTCAGGCTGGTCGCGAATTCAAAATCCTCGCCGAAAACGATCTGGGCGAGGATCAGTCTTCATCACCGGTCATCTCGAACGGCACGATCTACCTGCGGACGTTTAAGCACCTGTGGGCGATCCGGCAAATGACCCATTGAATGCGACTACTGCTCTATTCCGTTTCGGCGCGACCGAGAAACTGACGGCTCAACTTGAAGAGTTCGATGACGGTGACCGGCGTTAATGAAAGTGAAATGAGCATCAGCCACTCACTCAGCGAATTGCCGTTCGTCGAGAAGATTGGCTGCACAAACGGTAACTCGATGACGCCCACCTGCAGCAGTGATGAGATGACCACGGCAGCGAACACGTACAAATTTGTCGAGGGACCAAGTTGCCAGAACGTCCAGGTCCGACTGCGAGCCGCCAGCGCTCGGAACAGTTCTCCGTAGACCACGACGCAAAAAGTCATTGTGCGAGCCCGCTCAACGTTGTGTTCATGATGATAGCCATACGCGAAGGCCGCCAATCCAACCGCAGCCAGCAACGCTCCCTGACCGATGACCACACCTCCCAGCGACCAGGACAACATCGACTCGGTGGCCGGTCGTGGCTTTCGCCGCATCAGGCCGGGCTCCGGAGGTTCCATCGCGAGCGCCAACGCGGGGAATCCGTCGGTCACAAGATTGATCCAAAGCAGTTGCACCGGCAGCAGCGGAGTAGGCCATCCAATCAGCGACGCCAGCAGCATCAGCACCAATTCCCCGGCGTTGCACGACAGCAGGAAGACCAGAAACTTCTGAATATTGTCATAGATCGCGCGACCTTCCTCAACGGCACTCACGATCGACGCAAAGTTATCGTCCATCAGCACCATCGCCGACGCTTCACGCGTGACGTCCGTTCCCGTGATTCCCATCGCAATGCCAATGTCGGCCGCTTTCACGGCGGGCGCGTCATTCACTCCATCGCCTGTCATCGCGACAATTTCGCCGCGACTCTTCCATGCTCGGACAACGCGCAGCTTGTGTTCCGGAGCAACCCGGGCATAGACAGCGATGTGTTCGACATCGGCGAGGAGTTGATCATCGGACATGGCGTCCAATTCCTGCCCTGTGACGGCACGATCGGAGTCGGTCGCAATTCCGAGTTCCCTGGCGATGGCGGATGCTGTCGCCGGATGATCTCCCGTAATCATCACCGGGCGAATGCCAGCTTCACGACAACGTACAACCGCCAATTTGACTTCCTCGCGAGGCGGATCGATCATTCCGACCATGCCAGCGAACGTCAGGTTGTTTTCGTCGATCTTCGGAACGGAACCAATGTCGTCCCGATACGCAAACGCCAATACCCGCAGCGCTCGGGACGCCATTTCGACATTCGCCGCCATAATCTGATGCCGGCGTTCGTCCGTCAGAGCGACCTCTTGATTGTCACGACGTTCGGAGACGCACCTGGCGAGAATTCCTTCCGGAGCGCCCTTTGTGTACTGCATTCGGTGGCCAACACCATCTGCAAGCAGCACAGACATTGCCTTGCGTTCTGAATCGAACGGCAGTTCCGAAACTACGTGCGGCTTTTGCTTGTGCAGCGTCAGGCCGCCCTTCATTGCGAGCACGACGAGCGCTCCTTCCGTCGGGTCGCCGATCACATCCCATTCACCTTCCCCTTCGCCCGGCTGAACCTGAGCATGATTGCAGTAGGCGGCCACGCGGAATGCAAGTTTCGCATCTGGATTGTCCGAGAGCTTAACAGACTGCCCGGTGCTGGATTCACCGATGAAAAATTCGCCTTGCGGCGCATAGCCAGTACCAGTGACTCGGTAGCGCACGCCGCCCGCTTCCAGTTCGCGGACCATCATTTCATTGCGGGTCAACGTGCCCGTTTTGTCTGAGCAGATCACGGACACACATCCCAGCGTTTCCACGCTGGGCAGTTTTCTGACAAGCGCGTTGCGTTTCACCATCCGCTGCAAGCCCAGCGCCAATGATGTCGTCACGACAGCCGGCAATCCTTCCGGCACTGCCGCGACGGCCAGGCTCACCGATGACAGCAACGCTTCGAACAGGGAATTGCCGTGCCACATGCCGAGCAGAAAAATAATGCCGACCAGAAACAGGCAGACAATTACCAATACGCGACCGAGTCGTGCCAATTGACGCTGCAATGGTGTCGGTTCACGCTCGTATGTCTGCAACATGGTGGCGATCCGGCCGATCTCCGTCTGCATACCTGTTGCGATGACGATGCCACGTCCCTGACCGTTGGCCAGCACAGTGCTCATGAAACACATGTTTCGACGATCCGCCAGAGGCGTTGCTTCCGGCAGCACGAGTTCGGCGTCCTTTTCGACGGGCACACTTTCACCCGTCAGCGACGCTTCCTGCACCCGCACGGCAAACGCCGACAGCAGTCTGACATCCGCCGGGACGTTATCGCCCGCTTCTATGTCAATGATGTCGCCGGGCACGAGATCTCTGGCCGGGATCGATGCAAGTTTCTTCCCACGAATCACCTTCGCTGTCGGAGCTGCCATGCTCTGGAGTGCCGCGAGGGCTCGTTCTGCCTTCTCCTCCTGGAAGAATCCCAGCAACGCATTGATCAGCACGATCGCTATGATCGCCGCTGTGTCCGTCCACTCACCCATTGCTCCGGAAATCACAGCCGCAACAATCAGGATCCAGACCACCAGATCTCTGAACTGTGCCAGAAATTTTTTATAGACGGACTCTGGAGCGGTGGTGGCGAGTTCATTCGCGCCGAATTTTTCACGTGCCGCAGTTACCTGAGAGAAAGTAAGTCCCGTCTCTTCATTGCTGGACAGTGCCTCCAGGACAAACTCTTTTCCTTTCGAGTGAAGGAAAGGATCGGTCATTTCGATTGTTCCTCGTCAAACTACTTATCGTGAATTGTCGCTGACAGACTCGGATTTTCCCATCGATCAGGCAAATTTCTCAGGCTGCTGATTCTGGTGTGGTCATGATTGGAGCACGTTACAAGTCGGCAGACGTAAAGAAGGCTTCGACAGCGATCGGAATTTCGCCGAGCTCCGCGCGCAAGACCTCAGCCACAATATGTACGCTCGATGGAATGCGAACGTAAAAATTTGTACGCGGTATCGGCCAGTCGCGAGTTCCATCGCGGGCAATGGACTCGATATTCACGTTGGCTCGCTCCGAAAGCAAACGGCTGATCGCGTAGTGCATCCCTTTGTTGGTGCCTGGTGAATGGCAGGAAAATTTCACCTGGCCGCTGCCGAGGTCCGTCAGCCTGGGACAGAGGACCTCCATAACGGGTCCAAGAATCTCAGCGGTATTGTCGGGAATCTGTTCATTAGGATTTTCCAGTCGCTGCACGATGCGACTTTTCAGATCCTCGCCCCACGATTCATTGGCCGTTTTTGGAGCATCAAAGGTCAGCACGTCGCAAATCAACCGTCGCTCGTTCGGAATCAATGAATCGCCATCAGTTGCCAGTCCTCCGGGGTCGGGGATGCCGTAAAGATCCGTGGAGCGGATGGAGCAGTCGGCATCGAGCAGCGCTCCGGCGACGCGCCAGAACAGTCCGGGAAAATCCCAGGCGAACAGCGTCAATCGACAGGATTCATCGGCGCGTTTGATTTCGACCTTTGGACGCCCCGTATGCACGACTTCGCTGAGAGCATGAATGATTCGATGTGCACGTTGTGGATCAAGAGACTCGGCACCTTCGTATGTCGGCTTCAGGGAATTGTCCACATGGGGGCTGGCCAGGAGTCTGCGCGGCAATATTTTCCCGATGCGCTGTCCCGTCTCATCAAAGTAGTGCTCCTGAAACGGCTGTCCTGCGACGCCCAGCTCTTCATACAAAAGATTCTGAGTCAGGTTCTGAACGTTCCGCCATTGTTCATAGTCCAGGCGATCCCGGTGGACTCCTTCTGGCTTGTGAAAGTCGAATGCTGCGTAGGCAAACAATGCCAGAGCGCGAATGGTGTCGGCCGCATCGCGCGGCTTTGACTCACGGATCTTTTGACGCCAGCTTTCCAGCACCTGCCCCTGATCACTCATCTCCGATGCTTTGAGCAGTTCACGCTTCATCAACAGCAGGAATTCCACGGTTCGTAACGTGGCACCAGACAAACCAGGCACGCGCGACAGGAAATCTTTGATGTAGCCATTCACAGAACTGGCATAGGGCTCCGCGCTGTCATAGAGTGTCTGAGGAATCTCGTCCGTAAGCAGTGCCAAACGCAAAGCGCAGAGCGCCGATGCACCAATGGCCTGGTACTGACGCAGGAAAAACGATTCCAGCAAACCGACATCCGACGGCTTTCGAGCCGATAGATACTCCAGACTTTCGACGCGCTGCAGCGCGCGGGCGGCTCTGGTGAGCGTCGCGGCACGATGCCCCGGTTGATAAAGCCTGCTGGCGAGTTGATCAAACCCCGGAATGAGCTTATCCAGGATTCCGTATTCCGACCAATCCCGCAGTGCTGGAAAGATTGCTCCCGGAGCGACCATCATCGCAATCAATGCGGCGTCCGGGCGCAGTGATTCCGCGATGTTCTTTTGTGCGGCACGTTTTGTCGGCTTATCGATGGGAATAAGAAATCTTTGTTGTGCTCCGTAGAGGGAATAAAACAAATCTGTCGAATCGCGGAACATGGCATCGATCCCGATGTGCAATCCATTGGCCCCCCAGATGACAAGGCCATCTGTCTCGGGCACAACCACTCCGTGTTCAAGCAGGCGATCCAGTGTCTCGCGACGGTAGGAACTGATCGTCTCGCGGGCTGCGTTCAAACCGGTCAGCCCCTCAGCCCCGAAACGGTTTAGAAATGCTTCCATATCATCAACATCGATCAGCAGTTTTTCACGACGTTTTTGGGGCGGGTCTGTGGGCTGCTGCTCTCGCCGCTGATCCTGCCGCCGTTGTTCGATCCAGCAACGTACCGAAAAGAGAATGCTGACTGCGTTCAGCACCTTGGGTGTTGGAGCCCCCTCGCTGTCAAAACGTCGAGTGCTGCGGACCTGCTGGTAGACCTGGACGGACGGAATCCAGCGCTCAAACGAATAGAGCCACATCGTCATCTGAAAATTTCGCAGTCCTCCAATGCCATTCTTGACGTGAAATGCTCCAACATCTCCTGGCAACTGAGGATACAGTTGATCAAACTGTCGCAGGTCCTGATTGATCGCAAAGATGAATTCCAGTCCCAGTACTGCGGCCCGCTGCTGGCAGACTCGGCGAATACGATGATCGAAGCCAACATCGCCGACCAGCAGATCACCATCCAGGAGTGAAGCCAGCGACGTCAGATCGAAATGCTTTTCATCCGCCAGATCAGGGAACGCATTGGCTTTCACAACATCCCGCAGCCCGGGCACCAGCGGCGCAATTTCTCGAAGCTGCTGTGACACATGATGTAAGAAATGTTCATTCTCTTCGATGTTTTCGACCACGATTCCGACATCGACGTCTGAGCCTGGGCAGACTTCCTGTCGGCCAGTGCCTCCCAGAGCATGGATCGCAAAAGCCCCCCGAGGCGGCGATTCCCGCACGACCTGCTGATAGAAACTTTTCATCGCTTCACGAATCACTCGGCCACGATGATTGACGATCGTCCATCCGTCGTTCAACGCCGCAGTACGAATTCTCTGATCACTTTCCGCCAGCCCGTCACGTAACGCTTCGATCCAGGCAGACTGCTCAAGGCCACTCCCTTCCGTAAGATCTGAGTTCAAAGTGTCATCTCCTTAAAGTGGACTGCCCCCTGTGGCACTCACTTTGCAATTGAAGTCGCCGTCAATCTCCGAGGCGGTGAATGCCAAAGGCCGCGTTTTGCGGTCTACCTCACTCGGAGAGTCAGGACTACTCAGGGCAATCGAGTGCCATTTGGCCTCCGCCCTGAATCCTGTCGTCCGCTTAACCCGTTCGCTTACGATAAAGTCATACACGATTCACGCATGCAACGCAGCAAGGCGAACTTCAGAATGTCCCATCTTAACAATTCCCGGTCAGCTATCGAGAGCAATACGATTCGCTTTGGGAATGCAGAACAGGCGGTCAATTCGATTCCAGGCTCGTGCGGATGACTTCCTCAGCAAGCTCTTCGAAATTGACGCGGTTCAGAGACGTAGATATCAGATCCTGATAGACACCCTGGGTGCTGCTCATGGCTTCCGCCGTCACTTGTTGACGCATTTTGCGGGCGAGCAGGACTTTGGCAGCTTCGCGTTCTGAGACCGTACCTTCCCGTACTGCGGGGACACTTTTTGCGGATTCAAGCTGTTTTTTGGCTTCTTCCTGCCAGCGCTGTGACTTGCCGGGTTCTTCCAGAATTGAGTCCGCGACCATTGTGGTTTCGTTGTCCAGATTCTCGCGGGAACTCATCGATCCCCGGCCTTTCCCGGACGTCCGATGGCCCGCGCCGGGAACTTGTCCGTTGAATTCAGATTCAAACATACCCGATGCGTCTGCGGGGCGACTTGACGATCCGGAGAGGCTGAATCCCACCGGGTCAACGAAGTATTTGGCGACAGAATCTTTAACCTTCTGATCCTGTGACACCAGCCACATGACCATAAAGAACGCCATCATTGCCGTCACAAAGTCCGCGTAGGCAACTTTCCACGCTCCACCTCCACCGCCTGCCATTTGAATCTACTCCCGAGTATTGAACTACTTCTGGGCATCCACTTCCTTCAACATTTCGTCCAACTCCTTGCTCGACGGACGCACCGCAGTGCCGCAACCGCGACGCACGTTGTCCATGACGGCTCGCGGTGATCCGCCTCCGGCAAAACCAACAATCGCGGAAACAATTGTTTTTCTGAGTGCAGCTTCGGCATGACCGAGACCGTCCATCGCTCCGGCGACGGGACCAATCACCCCGTAGGACAAAAGAATTCCGAGGAATGTACCAACCAGAGCCGCACCGACTTTGTGCCCGATTTCTTCGACTGGTCCGCCGATGGCACCCATCGTGACAACGATCCCCAGCACCGCCGCCACGATCCCAAATCCAGGCAAACCGTCCGCTGTCCGGGTCAGGGCGGAGACGGCATCATGGTGTTCGTGTTCAAAGACATGAATTTCTGTGTCGAGCAGCGCCTGCAGGCTTGGTCCGTCATTGCCTTCCATCGCTCCCTGGAGTGCGCCGGTGACGAATTCACACAGATGGTGGTCGTTGGCGATTTTGGGATACTTCTGAAACGTCGCGTTGCTGTGGCCTTCGGCGAGGATCGTTTCCCAGGAGAGCATTCCGTCTCGCCGGGCGATTCGGAATAATTCATAAAGGAGTTTGAACGCCTGATTGTACGTCTGCTTCCCCACATTGCCGCCTTTCAGCAGGGAGATCACGCCGTGCATGACATCTTTCAGCACTTTTGGAGGCGAACTGCAGACCATCGCCCCCAGAGCCGCCCCGCCGATTGTGACAAGTTCAGAGGGGTGAATCAGCGAGTGGATATGCCCTCCGGCCATCGAGAAGCCAGTGAGCACCGACACGATTACGATAATGATTCCCACAACAGGCAACATGAAATCAACTCTCCCTCGACCTCTGCTCCAGCGGGCGGACACCGCGCTGTTCTTCATCGCTTATCGAGCTGCACACCCTTGACTTGTCCCTAAAACTGCAGTTTGCTGGCGGTCTGAGAATTTGTGAGTCGCACCCACGGAAATATCGGAACGACTGTCCCGGGGCGTTTCCCGTACAGCAAAGAGGATGGAGCTCCTGCATCGGCGATCTTCTGAGAGAATCTGCGGGCAAATGAGCGCCCCATTGAATGGCTTTGCGTTCAATCCTACAATCTGCCGCATTGCGGACTGCAGGTTGCACGTCCCGTGGTCGGCAAAAAGTCTAAACGTGGCTTTTCATGCTTCGGTGAATCCGCGAAAACTCGTTCCGCACCACGATTTACGAGCGGATCGCTGCGGAATGAGGTCAGATCGGCTCGCCCGGCGATCGCTGGGAATTTCATTGTTTGTTGGATCCACGCGTTGCTGCGTTCAGGGTCCTGTAGTTCAGAATTTCATCTCTGGGGATACGAATGTTGGATCAGGCTGTTCTAGATACGGTTTCGGGGATTTCTCCGGAAGAGCTTGATGATTGGTACGAATCGCTGGAGGACATTTTGCATCGCTATGGCCCTGAAAAGCTTCGCGAACTGCTCGTCCATCTTCAGGAACGCGCCTACGCACGCGGCGTAATGCTGCCGTTCACTGCGAACACCCCGTACATCAACACAATCCATCATTCTGAGCAGATTAAGTTCCCTGGCGATCGCCAGATGGAACGACGCATTAAGAACATCGTCCGCTGGAATGCCATGGCGATGGTGGTGCGTGCGAACAAGTACTACGACGGTGTCGGCGGGCACATTTCAACGTTTGCTTCCTCCGCCACGCTGTATGAGATTGCTCAGAATCACTTTTTCCACGCTCGATCTGCTGATCATACGGGCGACATGGTGTACTTTCAGGGGCACGCATCTCCTGGAATGTACTCCCGCGCATTTCTGGAAGGGCGTCTCACTGAAGAGCATCTGCAGAATTTTCGCCGCGAATTGCCTGCGGGAATTGGTCTGTCCAGTTATCCGCATCCGTGGCTGATGCCGAATTTTTGGCAATTTCCGACCGTCTCGATGGGGCTCGGTCCAATTTGTTCGATTTACCACGCCCGATTTCTGCGGTACATGGAACACCGCGGCCTGCTTGATACGTCGAAGTCGAGAGTTTGGGCGTATCTGGGCGACGGCGAATGCGATGAACCGGAATCACTTGGTGCCCTGACGCTGGCGTCCCGGGAAAATCTGGACAACCTGACGTGGGTGATTAACTGCAATCTGCAGCGACTCGACGGTCCCGTGCGCGGCAATGGCAAGATCATTCAGGAATTGGAAGCCGCCTTCCGTGGAGCGGGCTGGAATGTCATTAAAGTCGTCTGGGGGGCAGAGTGGGATCCATTGCTGGACGCGGACGAAGACGGGAAGCTCGTGAAGCGGATGGGCGAAGTCGTCGATGGGCAGTACCAGAAGTACACGGTGTCGTCCGGTGAGTACATCCGAAAGCACTTCTTCGGCACCGATCCTGACATCCTGAAGATGGTTGAAGATCTCCCGGACAGCACGCTGCAATCTATTCGCCGCGGTGGTCACGATCCGGAAAAAGTGTACGCCGCCTATCACGCCGCCGTGAACCACAAGGGCCAGCCCACGGTGCTCCTGGTGAAGACGGTGAAGGGCTTCGGCATGGGCAAGGCCGCCGAAGGCAAGAACATCGCGCACCAGGCCAAGAAGCTGACGGACGACGACATCCGCAGCTTCCGCGACCGCTTCAACATTCCCAGTCCGGACGACAAGCTCGGCGAGTTGCCTTTCTACAAGCCCGAGGAAACCACCCCCGAGATGCAGTACCTGCACGAGCGGCGCAAGGCCCTGGGCGGCTACCTGCCCAAGCGCCGCGCGAAGGCCGACGAGCAGCTCGCCGTGCCGCCGCTGGAAGCCTTCAAGGCGGTGCTCGACCCCACGGCGGAGGGCCGCGAGATCAGCACCACGCAGGCCTACGTGCGCTTCCTGACCGCGCTGCTGCGTGACCAGCAGCTCGGCCCGCGCGTGGTGCCGATCCTGGTGGACGAGGCGCGCACCTTCGGCATGGAGGGCCTGTTCCGCCAGATCGGCATCTACAACCACGAAGGCCAGCTCTACACGCCGCAGGACAAGGACCAGGTCTCCTACTACAAGGAGGACAAGGCCGG
>JBBQSE010000024.1:0-37422 GCA_038214195.1 Planctomycetales bacterium | reverse complement strand
TGCGCAAAGTTGAATCCGCCGTGGTGTGCGTCCGAATCTGATCGAGACGAAATCTCTCATCGTCTCACGACAAATTTCAAAAAATTTCGACGGGGCTCAACCAGAAGCTCTGCCCTATGACGACAGCCTGCTTGCCAGGGGAGAAGGGACATGGAAAACTGTGTCTTTGAAACTACCTCAGTCTGCACTGCGTGAAGTATTGAGTTGAATTCTGAGATCGGACATCCGAAATTTCAGATCCGCTGCGCCAACAGGATTCTGACACTGTGGACCACCACGTATCCGACGACGATGGTTCCGCCAATCAGCAGTCCCCGAGCCACGCCGGGGCGCTGGCGTCCGACGAATTCTGCGATGACAACGACGATCAGCGTCAGCGTCAGTTTGAACCCGGCCATTCCGATGAAGCCCCATTGATTGATAAACCAGCGGGCGACCGGATTGCTTTCGACGATCGTGCCGTGAGTGAAACCGCTGCGACTGTAATGCAACACGATGAAGGTCAGTGCCACGTCGAGAGCGCTAGCCAGCACGAACCAGCTGATTTCGGTTTCAAATCGCAGCCACCGTCGAGCCATGTGTTCGCCGTCCTTAATCCATAGCCGGATCGTATCGATAACCTACGCCATGAACCGTTTTGATAAGCGTCGGGTTGCCAGGATCCGGTTCGACTCGTTTTCGCAGCTGCGATATGTGCTGGCAGACAAAGTCTGGCGACTGCTCGCGAAACAGCCGAATGGCGTCGGTTCCATCGACAGCCGGGATAACGCGGTATCCTTCGGCTTCCAAAACTTCGACCAGTCCCTCCCGCGTGTAGCGGTCGTCTTCTGCGACAAGCACTTTCATGGTTGACCGGTCCCACGGCACGAAAAAACGTCGCAGTGAAGGCACTGCGACGTTTGGGTGAAGTGCGCAAGAGAGGACTTGAACCTCCACGGGTGTTACCCCACTAGCTCCTGAAGCTAGCGCGTCTGCCAATTTCGCCACTTGCGCGTTCGGCACTTCGAGGGCGGGGAGTGTATCCAATTCTGACAGGCTGAGCAACACGTGGGTTCTCGAAAAGTGCCCCAAATTGACAATCGAATGGCACAGTTCTATGATCCGAGAGACGGTGCGGCAGGGAGCCATCCAATTTTGCAGACGATTGAAACCGTTACTTCTCCTATCGCTCCAGACATCGCACCATGCTTCAGTTCGCTTTGCGTTTCTTACTGCGGATTTCCGTGCCGTCCGTGCTTTTGTGCATGGTGTTTTTCGCCCCGCCGGTGAGTGCGGAAGACACTGAGCCAGGAACACGCCAGTTCGCGGTTGCCGTCGGGTTTCAAAACCTGAAGCAGTACGAGCCTGCCATCGACGAATGGCAGACGTTCATCAGGAAATTCCCGGAAGATTCCCGCGTCAATAAGGCGATGCACTACCTTGGAACCTGCCAGTTGCAGGCAAAGCAGCTTCCCGCCGCTGCGGCGACCTTTGAATCCGTGCTGCAGAAGTTTCCAAAGTTCGAATTGCTTGACCAGACGATTCTGAATCTGGGTACGGCGTGGTACACCATCGCTCAGGAATCGAAAAAGCCTGAAGACTACGCCAAGGCGGAAGCTGCGTTCGCCCGCCTCCCAAAGGAGTTCCCAACGAGTCCCTATGCCGGGCGAGCCCTCTACTATCTCGGTGAAAGCCAATACCAGCAGAACAAACTTGACGCAGCCGCTGTCAGCTATGCGACACTCAACAAGGATTTTCCGAAGGATGAATTTGTCCCGGATGCCACGTACGCACTGGGCATTTGCCAGCAAACTTTGACGAAGACCGACGAAGCCCTGGCGACTTTTACGGCGTTTGAATCGACGTTTCCGAAGCATTCACTTGTCACGGAAGTGCGGATGCGGCATGGAGAGTTGCTTTTCGCGAGCGGCAAGTTTGATCAGGCTCAGGGCTTGTTTGCTCAAGTCAGCGCTGTGAAGGAATTCGCTCTGGCCGACACCGCGATGCTCCGCCAGGCACGGTGTCTGTACGAACTCAAGAAATACGAAGAGGCCGGCAACTTATATTGGGACATGCCTCGACAGTTCCCAAAGACGAAACACTACGACACGGCGGTCCTTGCGGGAGCAAAATGTTTTTACCTTGTTGGCAAGTACGCTTTTGCGCGATCCGGTCTGGAAATCATCGCCAAACGCAACGTGCCTGAAGCCGCCGAAGCAAGTCAGTGGATCGCGCGGTCTTTGCTGAAGGAAAAGAATCCCGGGCAGGCGCTGACGATTCTTGACGAGGCAATCGCCAAACATGCCGCCAACCCGGCGT
The DNA here is from genome assembly GCA_038214195.1 of Planctomycetales bacterium. Classification (GTDB taxonomy): domain Bacteria; phylum Planctomycetota; class Planctomycetia; order Planctomycetales; family Planctomycetaceae; genus SXXK01. Next base: position 35,124 of record JBBQSE010000024.1, on the reverse strand, counting down.
ATCCTCAGCTGGTCCTGGCCCGCATCGACGCTCTATATGAACTGCCAGCCCGCCGAAAGGAAACTGTTCCGCTCTATGCAGATTTTTCTGCAAAGTATCCAAAGGACGAGTTGGCCGCCCAATCCCTGTACATGGCCGCGTTGACGGCACTTGAGGTTGACGATCACGCTGCTGCAAAGGTTCACAGTGACACGTTTATTCGGCAGTTTCCCAATGACGCGTTGTTGCCGGACGTCAAATTTATCGGAGCGGAAGCCCGGCTGCTGCTTCGCGAATTCAAGGAAGCCGAACAAATGTATCGCAGTTTCCTGACACAGTCGCCGAACCATACGAGTGCGTCTCAGGCCCGCGTGCGACTTGGGCTCGCACTGCAGTTGGACGGACGAACGGCAGACGCATTGCGAGATCTCGCCACCGCCAGTGAACTGCCTGATCCATCGCTCAAGAGTGAAGCATTGGCAATCATTGGCCGCTGTCATGTGGCAGAAATGCAACTGGAGAAAGCCGCTGGTGCATTTGAACAGTCCCTCTCTGCAAAACCAGATCGTCCGCAAACCGATCAGACTTTGCTGGCTCTGGCGGATGTCTATCGGCGTCTGGATCGACGTGCGGATGCGATCGCGAAACTGGAGCAGCTGAAGCGGGAGTTTCCAAACAGCAGCCTGAACGAAGAAGCGACATTTCGCATCGGCGAATTAGCCTACGCGCAGGGCGAATTTGATGCCGCGATCAAACAGTATTCGACCGTCGTCGGCACTTGGCCAAACGGATCGTTCGCGCCTCACTCGCAATACGGTTTGGGATGGTCGTATTTTAAGAAGCAGGACTTTGCCAAATCAGTTGAAGCCACCAAAACACTCAGCGAACGTTACGGCCAGTCTGAACTGGCGGCGAAAGGGATGTATGTTCGCGCCATGGCTCAGTTTCAACTCGCCCAGTATTCAGCGGCAGCGGATGACGTCGGCGTCTTTCTGAGCAGCAATCCACCCGTAAAGGACGCTCTGGATGCTCAATATCTGTTGGGACTCGCATTCGCGGCCCAGCAAAAGTTCGCCGAAGCGGCCCAAACGTATGCTGCAATTCTGTCAAAGGATGCCAAATACGCCGATGCCGACAAAGTGTTGTACGAACTCGGCTGGGCGCATGTTGAGTTGTCTCAGCGAGCTGAAGCGGTCGCCGCGTTTCGGCGTCTGGCTGCGGAATTCCCGAACAGTCCGCTGGCCGTGGAGAGCCTGTTTCGTGTCGGCGAATCATTGTACGACGCGGGTGATTTCGCAGAAGCGGCAAAGGCCTATTCGGAAACTCAGGTAAAGGCCGGTGCGGCAGCCGGAGAAATCGGTGAAAAAGCGGCGCATAAACTCGGCTGGAGTTTTCTGAAGGCAAATCAACTGCCGGAAGCAGGCAATGCCTTTGAGGCACAATTAAAATCTTGGCCGTCCGGTCCGCTGTCCGGTGATGCAGAATTTCTGTTGGGCGAGTGTTTTTACAAGCAGAAACAGTGGAAATCCGCTCTGTCCCATTACGCTCCGGTCATTGCCGCGAATCATCCCACCTACAAGGCGCTGGCACTGTACCGATCCGGCGAATGTGCGGCGGCATTGGAGCAATGGGAAGAAAGTCGTCGCTTCCACCAGCAGGTGCTCGATAGTTTTCCGGAGTTTGATTTGAGGCCGGAAGCACGGTACGGCGTTGGTTGGGCGTTGCAGCAGCAGAACAAACTGGCTGAAGCGATCCCATATTACGAAAAGGTCACGGAAGAGACGGATACAGAAACCGCCGCGAAGGCGCGTTTCATGATCGGTGAGTGTTACTTCGCACAAAAGAACCACAAAGAGGCGACGAAACACTTTCTCAAAGCGGCGTTTGCCTACGGTCACAAAGAATGGTCGGCGATGGCGTGGTTTGAAGCGGCCCGCTGTTTTGAAGTGCTAAAGGATGTGGCGCAGGCGAAAAACTGTTATCAGCAAATGATCGAAAAATTCCCGGAGCACCCAAAAGTGGCGGATGCCAAAAAACGCCTGAGCGAAATCTAAAATCTACGATCTTATACTTCACACGGTCCAGACTGAGGTACTTTCAAAGTCAACGTATTCGATGTCCCTTCTCCCCCTGGCAAGGGGGAGAAGGTGGCCGACAGGCCGGATGAGGGGGCTGACCTGGCGTTAATATGATGAACCAGAAAACAGTTGATTCTTCCCCCTCACCCTAGCCCTCTCCCCCCGTAGAAAACGTGTCAAGTTGGAAAATTAATTGCGGGGGGGAGAGGGGACAATCGCAAGAAAATCTACAGCATCATTTCTGGCCGAGTGAACTATAGATTTGGCCTTCTGAATTCCGGCTCCTTTCTTATCCAAGAATGATCTTATGCCAACAAGAATGGCTCCTCGACAGTCTGTCTGGCGACGATGGACAATCGCCGTCGCAATTCTGCTTTGTGCCGCTATCACACCATTCTGCCGAGCGGCTCAGGAAACGCAGGCAGATGCCGTGGCCCCGGTGGAAAATGTCGCTCCAGCTGTGGAGGATGAGAATGTGCCATCCGGCTCGGCGGGACCGGCTCGCCTCGGCGTCGGTCAGGCGATGCCATTTTTGTGGGATCTGGCGGTCCAGGGCGGCATCTTCATGATCCCGATCGCCTTGTGCTCCGTCGTGGTGCTGGCGTTTGCGATTGAACGTCGAGTCTCGCTCCAGAAGGGCCGCATTATTCCACGAAAGCTGCTGCTGGCTCTGCAGAAACTGAATCAACAGAACAATGGAATCGACCCGCGACTGGCCTACGACGAATGTCAGAAATCTCGATCTCCGCTGTCACGTGTGATCCAGGCGGCGATTCTGAAAGTTGGTCGTCCTCATTCGGAGCTTGAGAAAGCCGTAGAAGACGCAGTCAGTCGGGAAGCCGACGAAATGGCGGAGAACATTCGCCCAATCAATGTCGCCGCCAGCGTCGCGCCGCTGTTGGGCCTGCTGGGAACTGTGCAGGGGATGATTATTGCCTTCATGGTCATTAGCACGACGGCTTCCACCGGCGCGGCGAAGGGCCAGGAACTGGCTCAGGGAATTTACACGGCTCTTGTGACCACGTTCGCCGGACTCTGCGTCGCGATCCCGGCGATCATTGTCGCCAATATGCTGGAAGGTCGGATTGAACGTCTGCTTCGCGCGATGGAAGACGTCTTCAATGAAATCGTGCCGTTGTTCGAACGATTTGAGGGCAAATGGCGCGTGACGATGAAAAGCGATTCGTCTGGCGTCGTCCTAAAGGGCACTATTCCGAAACCAGACACACAGGTCGCGAAGAATTCGTCGGATTCAGACGTGAAACCACGCAAACCGCGACCTGTCGCGGAACCAACGGAACAGTCGTAATATGCGATTCCAATTCAAAAGTCGCAACGCCAGCAAACGAGTCATCGACATGACTCCGATGATCGACTGCGTATTTCAGTTGCTGCTGTTTTTCATGGTTGCCAGCCGATTTGAAGAAGAATCCAAAGTGTCCGGCGAAGGTTCGCTCGACGCCAACCTTCCGGACGCAGTCGCAGCGATGCCGATGGTGATGCGGCCAAAGGAATTGATCGTCAACGTCAATTCGCACGGCGAATTCTACGTCGGCGGAGAAATCCACACCGAAGCCCAGTTGGGCGAACGGCTGCAGCGGGCGGAACTGAACAACCCCGGAAATCAGCCGGTTGTGATTCGTGGTGACGAGCGATCAGATTGGAAGTATATTGCACGCGTGATGAGTCTTTGCAATCAGGCAAAGATTCGGGACTATCGCGTCGCGGTCATGCCGCCGGATGAAATCACGGAGGGCAGTGCTCAATGAGAGACCTGGTCAGCATCTCAGACGAAGACGTCCCGGAACTGACGGGTCTGCAGCAACTGCGGATGTTCCTGGCCTTCAGCATTGCGGTGGTGTGCGGCGTCGTTTCGCTGCAGGGCATCGCCATCCTGTTTACCGAGGCCGAAGTTGTCGCGCTGCCGGGCATGGATCAACTAGGCGGACAGATTGGCTGGGCAACTGCTCTTGTCGGAATGCTCGTCGCTGTCACCTTTCTGGTGCGGGGAGTCCTGAGGCGACGATTGCAGTGGGCGATTGCAATCAGTTTGGCGATGCATTTTCTGTTGTGCGTTTCGATCTCGGTCGTGCAATTTCGTGGCCTGAAACCGATCCCGGCTCAGGAGGCTGCGCTTTCCGGGGAAATCCCCGAAGAGTTTACGCTCCCCGACTACGCGGGCGAAGAAGTTCCGCGCGACGATTCCGCATGGCGGCAACAGAACGATACGGTCACGCCCGAAAACAATGTCGATGTTGCCCGATCGGAAATGGAGATTTCTGAAGCCGAAAAGCCGCAACCGGTCGATGCGACTCAGGCGCAGGACGTGGAAAAAATCGACTCCCCGGAACGTAAGATACAAGTGCAGCTTGCTGCTGACGCCGCTGCAGAAATGCAGCGACAGGCCAGCGAGTCCGATCTGCCGGTTCCGCAGCAGGCCGATCAACCAAAAGTCTCCACTGCGGACAGCGTCCAGATGACACTGGACGCAAAGATCGAACAGGCGAAACAGGCCAGCGAAGCACCGACTACCGAACGCGAACAATCGGAAATCGCTGCAGCAAATCAGCAGATCGAAGCCGCCGCAATGCAGGCTCAGCGGTCAGAGTCCGTGAGTGATCCGGAAGACGTGCAGGCCAGCCTGGATCCGAAAACGACGGCGGATGCGAAAGCTGCGATGGCGGCGAATGAGGAGATCAATGTCGCAACCGAGGCCACGCCGCAGCTCGACGCTCGCGAGCAACAATCGGATATCACGCGACAGCAGGCAGCGCTGACGGGTTCGAAAAGTGAATCCGCTGTGCCAGACACTCGCGCGTCTTCCGGCAACCCGGCCATCAGCAGCGCGCGACCGGATCGAGCTGCGGGACGAGGCGATCCGAATGCTGCTGCTCCCGCATCCGGAGGATCAGTCTCAATGGCGCGGACCGGAGGAACGGCTGGCGCTCCCGGAGCCGTTGATTCCGGTGCTCAGAGCGTGGAAGTTTCATCTGCTGGCGGTGTTGGAGTGCCAGTTCTGGCAGAGTCCTCCGCCGCTTCAGCACGCGGACGCGGTTCGGCAGCGTCGGTACCGGTGGGCTCCGCAGCAAATGGTTCAACGTCTGTCGCCGGGGCAGCGCTGTCCAATGGTGAAATCTCAGGAACGTCGGTGGCACGATCCGCAAACGGTGGCGATCGGCCAGCTTTGGGTAACGCCAGCGGCAATCCATCTATGGTCGGACGCGGTGAAGGTCGTGAGGCTTCGGCCGTTGGCACGAGCGCCGCTAACGTGGGAATCGCCCGCGTTGGTGACAGCCGGGCGAAAGCCGGTGAGGCGATCGTCGCTGGCCCGGCAAGCACATCCATCGGACGGAGCACCAACGGTCTTCCGTCTGGAACTCGATCCGGTAGCACTGCAAATGGTGTCAGCAGTCCGACATCGTCAGGGGCCTCGCCAACCGGACCAGTTCGCACTGCGGTCGCCGCAGCCGGTCGAAGCACCGAACCCAGCGCGATGTTGAATCTCGATGCCGGTTTCGCGGGAGGTTCAGGAACAGGCATCAAAATGGCACGATCGTCAGCAGCTGTCTCTGGCTTGTCGGCCGGAGCGGTAGCAGCCGAACAGGGCGGCTCACTGGTCTTCGCCGGACCTCAGGCCGTCGCTAGCGGCGGAACTGCGGCGGGCGGTGCGTTATCAGGACCGCGAATGAACTCCGTGCCCCGACGTTCCGCCGGACTTCCGGGCAGCAATGGGCCAGTTGGTGGAGCCACGGCGTCGGCAGTCGCTGGGACTCAGCAGCCGAGCCGAGTTGCTGTTGGCAGTCCTCGAAGCGGTATCGGCAACGATCGCCCGGTGCTGGCTTCGGCTGATGTCCTCGCGGGTCTTATTCGAAAATCAGTGCCCGGTATCGGAGGCTCTCCGGAGGCTCGTATTGCAGACAGTCTTTCGATGAGAAGTACCGACGCTCGACGTGAAGCGGCAAAGACGCTTGGCGGATCACCGGAATCAGAAGAGGCCGTTGAGCGCGGCCTCGCGTGGCTGGCTCGCATTCAGTATCCCGATGGTCACTGGAGCATCAATAGTTTCCCCGGTGAGCATCCCGCGGACACCGGTAAAGTTGGCTTTCGTTCCGACAGCGCCGCCACCGGACTGGCGCTGCTTGCGTATCTGGGAGCGGGTTACACGCACCAATCCGGAAACTACCAGGAAGTCGTGAATCGAGGCATGAGCTGGCTGCTGAAGGGCCAGAAACCGGACGGCGATTTGTTTGTTGACGAATCAGAATTTGTCTGGTTCTACAGCCACGGAATCGCATCCATCGCGGTCTGTGAAGCGTATGGACTCACGAAGGATGAAGCGTTACGTGAGCCAGCTCAGAGAGCTTTGAACTTCATCGCGGAATCACAGCATCCGGAATTTGGCGGCTGGCGGTATCGTCCGAAATTTGAATCAGATACATCCGTATCCGGCTGGCAGCTGATGGCGCTCAAAAGCGGAGAAATGTCCGGTCTGAATGTGCCGAAAAACGCGTACGTTGGCGTCGCCAAGTGGCTGGACTCGGTCCAAAGCAAGTCATCACCGGGGCAGTTTAGTTATCACCCGTCTCAGGAGGCCAGCCTTGCGATGACGGCGGAAGGCCTGCTGATGCGACAGTACCTCGGAGCCAAACGGAATGATCCGCAATTGATCGCCGGAGCGAACTATTTGAGAACTCGTCTGCCGGATTTTGGCCAGCGTGATTCGTACTACTGGTATTATGCGACACAGGTAATGTTTCACATGCAGGGCGAACACTGGAGCGACTGGAATGCCAGCCTGCGTGACACACTTGTCAGCGCACAAACCAAAGACGGCCCAAACAGTGGCAGCTGGGACCCAGCCAGCCCAACCCCCGAAAAGTGGGCCGGCGGCGGCGGTCGTCATTATGTGACCTGCCTTAACCTGCTGATGCTGGAAGTCTACTACCGCCACCTGCCCCTGTATCTCGAACTGGAAAAGTAGCCGCACAGAGTGTTGGACGAACGGGTAACCGACGTGCGGTCATGGATTCGTGATCATGGATTCAAGGCGACTTGTGATTTCGTCGATTAGCGACTCCATGCAACCGGGCGCTGTGGCGGCGATGATTTCCTGATAGATGCCAAGGCCATAGGCGCTCGCTGGCGGAATGTACCCGGGCTGCCAGTCGTTGGTGAGCGTTGCGACGACGACCGGACGTGGGGCGAAACGCTCTCGCAGCGTCGTTTGAAAGACCTGGTAAAGTTCACCTGGCACGAAGAGCCAGATTGCATCTCCGAAGATTCCAAGACGCAGAGTCAACGGATACGCGCGGCCAGGAACCAACGCATTCAGGCGAGTTAGCTGCCGCGTGCGTTGTTCGATTTGCGCCCGGCAGATGCGAAGTTGATTCTCCTCGCCCGACTCACGCGCAAGGGACTCTTCCGCAATCCAGTGCATGCGTTCCGCAGTGGTCTGTTCGATGGTCGGCAGGTCGGCACGATAGGGCAACTGCACTGTCAGCTGCTCCCATCGCCATGTGGTTTGAGCGCGGAGATTGGATTCCGAAAGCGGCTGATGTTTCCATGTCGCGATGGTTGCACCGGAGATGACGGGACCGGCGTAGCAATACTCGGTGCCCGCAGGCGGCAACGTCGAAAGTGTCGATAACGCTGCAAAGCCGACCTGTCGGCCATTGCGATCGGCGACCGCCGGATCGCCAACAAACCCTTCGCGTGGTCCAAGGTCGCCGGAAGCTCCCTGCAGGAAAAGACAGGGCACGCCTTCTTCTTTTTCGATGACTTCTTTCATCGCTCCCACCCAGTCGGGACTGATCAGCGTGTTTTCCCAGGCGAGTGTTGTCGGATGGCAGGCGTAGTTGACCAGCGTCGCAAGCGAATCCCCGGCTGTGTTCTGGATGCGGGCAACCAACAGCGTGTCGTCGGCGGGACCATCCGGATTAAATCCACACGCATAGATTCCACGTTCAACGTCGTGGAAATCGCGGTGCGCTGCAAGGCTGCATCGCCCAATCCCATAGACGATCGACGCTGCTTGAACACGTGCGCGAGCTTCACCAGCCAGCACGTTTAGTGAAGGAGCCAGAAGATCGAGGTAGGGGCCGATCATTTCTCCGCCAGGGAGATCACTCCGAGTCCGCGACATCCAGCCGGATCCATGCGTGTGCGACAGCGTCACCTGGATATTTTGGTACGGCACTTTGGTCAACTTGGCCATCGACTCGCGGATGGTGTGCATCTCTGCGGTGTCGAGAATACAGTGGTCCAGCGATACGACGATCAACGCGTCACCGGTGGCGGGGTCTTCCGGTTCGAGCCACAGCAGCGTAGCTTCGAGCGGCCGATGCACACCGGTCGCCTGATCGTGCAGCGCGGCTCCCCACATTCGATGATAAATCCCCACCGGAGGCGTGATGTCGCGGCGAGCCACACCTGCCCGGCATCGCGATTGCGGAGTCTTAACTCGATTCATCTTCGTCTCCAAACAGTGTTCCCTGGGGATTAAGAAACGCCCAGCAGATCGCATCGACAGCCATGATACCAGCGAACAATAACAGCATCAGATTCCAGTTGCCGGATTTTGTCACCAACCAGCCAGCCGTTAAAGGAAACAGTGACGCTCCAATGTTGCCGCACATGTTCATCACACTGAAGACGGTCGCGACCTGCTTCCCGCCAAACTTGATTGCAACCGTGTAACCACTTACTCCGCCAAACGTCGCACAGAATGCGCCCAGCGAGATTAGTGCAATCGCCCAGCGCACATCGGCAATGAAATACGACAAGACGATCAGCACAGCGCAACTGGCCATCCCGGCGACCGCGATCCCCTGTCGACTCAACCGAGAGTTCCCGGTCTTTCGCAGCATCCAGTCTGACACAAAGCCGCCGCTCAGACTTCCGAGAACCCCGCCGATCCCGGCGAAGAAAGTCAGGTCTCCCGATTTCAGTGTCGAAACTCCGCGCGTCTCCTGAAGAAAGGCGGGAAATGAAGTCATAAAGAACACCATCCCCGCCGCGCGAAAAAACTGCTGAGCACACAGCAGCGCCATCGGACGACTGCGGAACAGGCGAGTCCAGTCAATCGGCGGCGCGATCCGCTCGCCTTCGCGAATCGCAGGCAATCGCCGCGCGGGAATCACGACCAGAAAAAGAATGGCCCACAGGATTCCAGGAATTGCGTAGATGCCAAACAGCAGTCTCCAGGGTTGCTGATGCAGCGCGGCCGCCGTCGGTCGCAGAAACTCAAGCAGACGGCCAGTCAGGAACGGAGAAATTGCTCCGCCGATCATCATCCCACTGGCCAGCAGACCCGAAGCCCGCGCTCGTTCCGACTCAGGAAAGATCTGCCCGATCGCTTTGGCGGCGCAGGGAAACGCTCCGGCCTGAGCCGCCCCCATCAAACCCCACAGGATGAACAGCGAAGTAAAGCCTGTTGCAAATCCGCTCAACAGTGTTGCGACGGACCAAAGCACACACAGGATCGCCAGTGCCCGGCGACTTCCAATCCGATCCGCGAATCGACCACTGGGGAGTTGCAACACCGCGTAGGTGAAATACCAGCACGAAAAAATGGCCCCAATGCCCATCCCCAGACTTGTGAATCCTAAGTCGCCGGCAACCTCTTTCTGCGGAACACTCAGTGCTGCTCGCTGGATGTACGCAATCAAAGCCACCAGGCACAGAAAACCCAGCACTACATAGCGGCCAGACTGAACGTCAGGGGAATCGTCTGAGCGGCTGGACATCGTGGCCTCGGAGGTTGGGAAGGAACGAGAACTAACTGTACGTCAGTCCTTGCATTATCAGGCTGAGGTACAATTTTATTTCTCGTTCGATGTTCAGCCTGCCAGAATTCTGGCGGTTTTAAACAAAAACCACCATCCGAGCAAACACTCGAATGGTGGTTCTGTTTTAGGCTATTAACACGCGACCTTCAACTTCGGGTGCAGCTACGGATCGACGATGCTGAACTGGACTCCCTGACCGCCGTTAACCTGAACCAGAGTATACACCTCACCGCTGACAGCCCCTGGATTACTGAGACTCAACAGCGCCATGTTTAGCGAACTCAATGCTGGCATGATCGTTGCATAGTACGAGCCTTGAAGTGCCCAGGATGGCCCGACCCAGTCGATACCGGGATCCGTATCCACCAGAACAGCGATCTGTAGTGTCAGCTCGCTGGCATAGACGCCGCCCTGAACCTGATTGTCGTAAGAATACAGCGAGAGTCCCCCGACTGAATTCTGGGGACCCACGCCGATGAACGCAACTTCCGAATAACACTGCATTCCGTCGTCAGGATGCGAGAATCGCCAGGGCGCGGGCCCCCCGCCGCCGGGCGTTGTTCCCCCTCCACCGCCAGTTGTACCACCGCCGCCTGGTGTTGTGCCACCACTGCCTGGTGTACCACCGCCGCCTGACGTTGTGCCACTGCCGCCAGTGTAAGCGCCGCCTGATGTGCCACTGCCGGACGTTGTACCGCCGCCTGACGTTGTGCCACCACTGCCTGGTGTTGTACCGCCGCCAGTGTAAGCGCCGCTTGATGTGCCACTGCCGGACGTTGTACCGCCGCCAGACGTTGTGCCGCTGCCGCCAGTGTAAGCGCCGCCAGTGTAAGTGCCGCTTGATGCGGGACTGCCACCGGGTGGCGGATTGCCGTAGTCTGGACTCGTTTGAAACGCCGTGACAGCCGTTGACGTCACGGCAAGAACAATGGCAATCGTGAGGGGCAAGAATCTCATAGCGAACATTCCTTCCTTGGAATTCGGATCGAGTCATTGAGGTCTATCGCCGACTCGAATAGCGATAATTTCAAATCTGTCTGGTTTCAGCGGTGTCGTGGTTCAACGCATCCCGCGTTGCCGCCTGAACGACTAAAAATCTGAAACGGCTTCGTGGCCATTTCGGCTTCCGAGTGCCTGCCAGACAGCTTCATCAATCGACGATGAAATAAGTCGAACAGAACCATCACACAACGCGGAGTGAGCTGAAGCGTGATGAGTGCTGGCGGAGTTGGGAACGAAACGGCATTCTTTCGTGTTGGGCGGCAGGGCGTGGATGTAGGAATTCATTTCCAGAGACGCGAATCGCCAGGTCGTGCCCCGCGCCATCGGAGTTGTCGTCATCGGATGGTCTGACATTCGACAACGCGTCGCCTGATCCTGTGCTGAAAAGCATCCCTTCATATCGACTCGCCGCGTGTAAATCATCCTTGCGTGACCGGGACGTGGAAACGCCAGGATTTCGCCGTAAGCAGCCGTATGTGAGAGTCCGTCTGAAATGGACGCGGGCGTGACAGTGATGTTTTCAAAATGGGTCAGGAAGATTCCGTCATACTTTCGACCAATTTCATTGTGCGGCCGGGTCTCAGAAAGACACACACCAGTGTTTTCCCCAAAACTACATCCCTGAGCATAGGAACAGGAGACGACATCGTTGGGGCACTTGAAGACAATGGGAGACGAATAAACTGAACGGTCCAGCTTCTGTGTCGCTTCGCCGATGATCGCCTCGTACAGTGCCTGCTTTTCCAGATACGGAAGCAACATCACAAACGAACTGCCGGGAACGGCACCCGTCTTGGGAAATTGGCCAAATGTTGTGACGTACTGTTGCAGAGCCAGATTGACCTGTCGGAAGTTGTTGCGACACTGCGTGGAGCGACTGGATTCATGAACTGTTTGTACGGCTGGCATAAGCACCGCGATCAGCACGGTAAAAATACCCATACTGATCAACAATTCAAGAACGGTAAAACCGGATCGCCTTTTACAAAACATGCGAAAAACCTCAGACCAAAACAATCCGCTTCAGTGCGGCCAACACCTGCCACGCAGATAAGTCTTAAACAAATGTCCGTCCGGGCAAATAGCAGTTTTCGTTATTTCCCGCCCCCTGCGGGAATCCCGACTCTCTGGCAAACAGCTTAGATACTCCTGCGGGTATGATTTATCCCCAGTCACCGAAATGATTCGTACATGAGTGGCCTCGAAATACCCAAATACTGATGGCGTGGCGGTTAAACATCTCGAACGAGACCGTGCAAGGTATAATGACGTGGCGGATACAAATGCCGCGTCTCAAAAGCGATCTTACTCAGGCACCAACATGCACAATAGCATTGTTAAGACGCCGGAATCGGCCATGATCGTCGGTTGCGGTTACGTGGGTTCGCGAGTCGCGGCAACATGGAAAAAACGGGGTAGCCGAATTTTCGTCGTCACGCGCAGCGAATCAAAGGCGGCAGCGTTCGCTGAATCCGGCTATACGCCGATCGTCCTGGACCTGTCGCAATCCGCACCCTTCCCGCAACTGCCAGAGGCCGAGACCTTACTTTGGAGTGTTGGGTTTGACCGGACTCCCGGGGTCTCCCGAGACGCCATCTGGATCGAAGGGCTGCGGCGACTACTCAACGCGCTACCACCGCGAATCAAGCCGTTGCATCTGATTTACACCTCCAGTACCAGCGTCTACGGCGACGGTACGGGGCAGGACGTTGACGAATCCGCAGAACCAAACCCCGTGGCTGAAGGCGGCAAAGCATGCCTTGAGGCCGAACGCTGCCTATTGGACTTCGCCGCCGGGCATTCCGTAATCGTGTCGATTCTGCGACTGGCTGGCATCTACGGACCGGAGCGACTTCTGCGACGCGTTTCCGATTTCCAGAAGTCCGTACCGATCATGTCTCCTCCGGACGAGTGGCTGAATCTGATCCATGTCGATGATGCCGTTGCGGCGATTGACGCGATCAGTCTCCTGGAATCTCCGCCAACAATTATGAATGTTGCCGCCCGAGAAACGGTCACGCGGCGTACGTACTACACGACGCTGGCGTCAATGACCAGTTCGCCACCGCCGGTCTTCGAAGAGCCTAAACCGGAATCCGAACCGCGTGCGGTTGGTCGGGGCGGGAATCGGCGAATTGTCAGTGCCATTCGCCCGAAGTTGAACATTCGCTTTCAATTCGAGTCTATCGTTGACGGACTGCGCAACTCGCTTCAATAGACTGTTCCCTGGCCACGAAATTGCTTCCCGTTTCAGAGATTGCACGATTGAAGTGCGGGAGAGTGAAAACGACTTGTGAGCAATCGTGTTACTGGATGCTAGAATTTCCAAGGCGGCAAAGTGACAATGTTCGCGGCGCAGTCATTCCGAGTTCTGCGGCAGTCGAGTCAGAACTCAATTTTGCGTGGGCGCAACTCACATGAACCATTCGAACGAGCGAACTTCTACTCCACATTCCGGATTGCCTGCGGGCATGTCCACGATGGCGTTCATCACTGGCCTGGCGCTGTGGACGCTGGTACTGGGAGCAGTGTTTCTGATTGCTGTTCGGCGCTACTCCGGAGATCAAAAAGTAGAAACATCCGCTGCCACTGATGGCGGGCGTCCAGTGGCCGATGAAGAGCAGCAAGTGGAGCCGATCGAGGCGACTCAGCGCACGGTGATCATCAATTTGCCAAGTCGCGAACTGCCGGACTTTGAGTTTCAGGAGTGCATGGGCGACACCGTCAGTCTTGCGAAGATGAAAGGCAAACGCTGGCTTGCCAGCTTTATCTTTACAAGGTGCGTCATGACGTGTCCGCAGATGACGCGTGACATTTCCGAGCTGCATCGTCGAGTGGAAAAATCGAATCCTGACTTTCAATTTGTCACGTTCACTGTCGATCCGGACTACGACACTGCGGAAGTGATGAAAAAATATGCTGCGACGTTTCAGGCAGACCACGAACGCTGGAAATTTGCCACGGGCGATAAGGCAAAGATTCACGATCTTATTCGACGCGGCTTCACACAATTCGTGCAGGAAAACATGGGGGAACGGCGAAAGCCGGGCTTTGAAGTCGATCATTCGAATCGCGCTGTGCTGATCAATGAAGACGGAATTCCCGTCGGATCGTTCCTCATGACAGTCCCGGAAGACGTCGTTCGGCTGAGAAGGATCATTGAAGGCAAGGAGGATTTTCCGACGCCAGGTCCGGGAGGTCTTTCCCTCACCAGCGGCGAAAATCCCAGTGTGCCACTGACGCTCATTCCTGTGAAAGACGATGGCGATCCAAATTCCAATGCTGTCTCCGCTGAAGACCGAACGACGGAGCAAGAGCCGGACGATGCTGCAGGCACCATTCAGAAAAAAGAGGACGGTGAGTCGTCGGCAATACCGGATGGTGCAGGAACCAGCGATTCCCCCGAAACGCCACAGGCTAAAAACAAGCGAATTGATGACCTGTTGCCTGCATGGGTCGGTCGGATGCCATCGATCAACGCCGCTCTGAATTCAGGATGTATTGTTCTGTTGATATCGGGTCTGGTAGCGATCAAGGGTGGAAACAGGACTCGTCATCGCAATCTCATGATCGCGTCGTTTGTGGTGTCATCAGCCTTTCTGATCTGCTACCTCGGATACCATCAACTTCTGCATCATTACACTCAGTTTCGAGGCCGCGCCTTCGACGGCAGCCCGGGGGCGACTCGCTTTTACTTCGCCATTTTGATTCCCCACGTAATCCTGGCCGCTCTGGTCCCGATTCTCGCGCTTCGCGTTTTCTATCTCGCTTTCAGGGAACGCTGGCCAGAACATCGCTGGCTTGCAAGAATTACATTTCCAATCTGGTTGTATGTTTCAGTCACTGGTGTTGTGATTTACGGAATGCTGTATCACTGGCCATGGCCTTCGGCGTCAGCATCAATCAATCTGGCTCAATAAGCTCTCCAACGCTGGCCGATTGACTAACAGGAGAATCCCGATGAAGTCGTTTACTCGCCTGATACTGGTCTTCGGAATCTTTGCCGCGACAGCGGGAATTGTGCCGTCCGCGTGGCAATCTGCGGCGATGGCCTGCCCCAGCTGCAAGAATGCGAACGAAACCGACACGCGGCGTCCGACGGCTTATATGTACAGCATTCTCTTCATGCTCGCGATGCCTGCCACGATCCTGGGTTGTTTCGGAGTTGCCTTTTACCGCATGTCTCGCCGCGAAATGCTGGCTCAGTTGGCGGCGGAAAACGCCGTCCAACCGCAGACTGACGTCTCGGGCTCGCCAGCCTGATTTCCGCTGTGTGACAGATTGGTCGCGCGGCAAAAGATGTTATACCCGGAAAGAAGCCCGGCTTCTCGCAGAAGCCGGGCTTCTGGTGGTAAATCGTTTTCCGCTGCTCGCCAAAAAGAAGGCCCGATGGATAAACCACCGGGCCTTCGGAGGCGTTGAAAATCAGAGTGCCTGGTTCACAGGCGCAGCTGGGAGTTCAAGTCCGTGAGATTAGTGCGAATCTCCCGAGCGTCCTGCGACAGGTACGATCGATCCGGCGTGTTGCAGCGGCTCAGAAAAGCGTAGATCGCTTTCCATTCCTGATAGAGACTGTCTGCCTCTCGCTGCAATTCGGTCAATGTCGGAGCGGTCTCCATCATTTTGCTCAGCCGCTGAGTCCGCTTCATGAAGGTCGCACTCGCCTGCTGGACTTCGTTTCGATAGGCTGGCCGTTCCGTATTCAGCCACTGTTTCACATCCCAGTCGAGCTGATCCGCAAGATTCTCCAGCGCGGAAGCGATTGGCTGCAGGCGTCGCGTATCGACCTGCGAAACCGTCCCACCCAGCTTCAGAGAACTGCGGAGAGAAGCCATACCGTCTTCGATTTGGCGGAGCACAACAACTCCCTGCTGACTGGGCATTTTGCTGAATGTTCGAATGAAGACTGCTCCATATTCTTCAACGTACTTGTAGCTGTCCATCACCACGACATCGGATTCATTGCGTTCCAGGTTGTCTTTGAAGTTTTGCATCGTTCCATAAAAACTGTCCGCGATCTGCAGTGTGTCCTGAACATTCTTGAATCCCAGCAGCAGCTTCAGAGGAGTCCGACTGTAGAATTCATCAACATTTCGAATGAGCGCATCAGCCGTCTGTTTCATCTGACTGCGGTTCGAAGACGTCTCCAGCCACAGCAGTTCATGAATTGAGTTGTCTGCCTGAACAACCCTCGCGACCGCTCGATCGATATACGGATTGCTGACTGTCCGAAGTTGCTCCAGAGTCAATACCCAGGCGCGATCGAATCGATTGTATTCGGTGACGATGCGATCGTAGGCATACTTGTCCAGGACAAAATCTTCGATGCGTGCGATCTGCTGCTGCATCTTGCGGCAGTCATTCGCAATTTGAGACGTCTTCGCATTGCCATTCAGGTCGAGACCGAGCTCTTCACTCATGTTGTAGAGCGCACCGTCAAGTACCGACAGTTTTTGATACAGCTCGCGATAGTCAAGCGTCGGCGCGACAGAAAACACCTGGCCCACCTGGCGATCAATCCGGTCGATGCGATCGACAGAAGCGACAGTCGCGGCGCTCAGCCCCGTCGTTTGCGAAAGGCGATGAGACAGGACACGCCAGTCGGCATCGATTCGGCGAAAATCGGTGATGATGATTTCCAGTGCCGTCCCTGCTGTCATGTCCTGATTGAGTCGCGCGGTAAGGTCACGCAGCGAATAGAGATCGATCAGCAGCGGTTTGACCTGCGGATACCGACGATAATCCTGTTCCAGTGACGTGTACAGCCGACTGGATTCGTCGAGCGCTTCCTTGATCAGGTTGGCAAGAGCTCGCTTATCCACTTTCGTGAAGTCGATCGGCTTGTCAGTTGTTCCCAGTGTTGGAGTTCGAGGATTGACGTCGAGACTTCCGAGTTCACCGGGTTGTAGCCGACGAGTCAAATCCTGAAGATCCGATTCGCTTCGACCGACCCGTGTCGGCGGCTGTGCGATGGCGAACGAAGCCACCGTCACTGTGAAAAATGCTGCGGCAAAGACACGTAGCAGTTCTAATCGCGGTGTTTGCATTGCGGGTTCCTTTCCCTGAGTTTCAAATCCCTGATGTATGAGTCAGCCGACATTGGCGCTGCACGGGAGCCCCCCAGCGGATGGATTTCGCATCGCCTGCAACGGCCGCCTGACACTGACCACACTGGAGTTTAGAACAAACCGCGAATTTCAGGAAACAGCAGTTTTTGCCGTTGTCAGATGATTTCACGAATCACGTGCCCATGCACATCAGTCAGGCGGCGCTGGATACCGTTTTGGTAGTAGGTCAGCTGTTCGTGATCAATTCCCAGCAAGTGCAACGCGGTTGCGTGGAGGTCGTAGCTGTAGGCGGGATCCTCCGCAGCTTTGAAGCCCACATCGTCGCTTGTGCCGTAAGTGGTGCCGCCCTGGATTCCGCCACCAGCGAGCCAGGAAGTGAAGACGCCCGGGTTGTGATCGCGGCCTTTTTGGCTGCCCTGCATGAAAGGCTGACGCCCAAACTCGGTCGTGCAGAAGACCAGGGTCGAATCCAGCAGGCCCCGCGACTTGAGATCGCTCAACAAGGCATGCACACCCGTGTCCAGAATCCGGCCCCAGTAACCATGATCCCGAACGATGTCTTCGTGAGAATCCCAGTTTGGCCGGATCTTTTTTGAACTGGTGTTTTCGGCACCACAGAAGATCTGGATAAATCGGACGCCGCGTTCCACCATTCGCCGAGCCAGCAGGCACTGACGCCCAAATGGTCCGATGTCTTCATCCGCGATCGCGTAAAGCTGGTGAATGGATTCTGTTTCGCGTGTAAGATCCACGGCTTCCGGAGCGCTCAACTGCAGCTTTGCCGCCAGTTCGTAGCTGGCAATACGAGCTTCAAGCAGCGAGTCATCCGGACGAGCGGCAGCGTGTTGACGATTCAGAGCCTGCAGGAAACTCCGCCCCTCGTCTTTGAAACGCGAATGCTCCGACGACGGAAACAGATTCGCTATCGGCGGTTTGTTCTTCGCAGTTTCGATGATCGTTCCCTGATGTACGGCGGGCAGGAATCCCGCGCTCCAGTTGGCGGATCCGCCGGGGGGAAGGCCGCGAACATCTGGCAGGACGACAAATGACGGCAGATTTTCGGTTTCACAGCCAAGGCCATATGTGACCCATGCTCCCATGCTGGGAAATCCAGGACGAATGAAGCCGCTGTTCATCATGAACATGGCGGGACCATGCAATGCGGACTTGTTCTGCATCGAATGAATAAAGGCCATGTCATCGACGTGCTGGCTCATCAGTGGAAACAGGTCACTGATCCATCGACCGCAGTGGCCGTGCTGCCGGAATTTCCAAAAACTCTTCGCGTAAGTTCCGGCGACTCCGGCGAATGTCTGCTTGCCAAGTTCGGCGTCGAAGGATGAACCGTGAATGCGTTCCAGCTCCGGCCGATAGTCCCAGGTATCGACGTGACTCATTCCGCCAGGACAGAAAATCTGAATCACGCTGTTCGCAGTGGGAGTGTGGTGACATCGCGATTGGTTGGCAGATGACGCACCGTGCGGACTGGTTTCCGCGTGATCTGCGGTGTCGGGACCGGCTGCTGCAGCATCTGCAAGCATGGCCGCCAGGGCTGCGGCACCAAACCCATCGCCCAGTTGGCAAAGAAATTGCCGACGGCTGTCTGTCTCTGTCATTGATTGTGTGTCGTGATCGTTCATGACGCAGTTCCCGTTTTCGAAACTTCAGCCAGGCAGAGTCTTGTAAACTGCACTACGGACTTTGTGCCTTCAGGGTCACTGTCCGCCATTGGGGTTGCTGCAATTCGTGAATCTGTTGCTCAAGCTCACGAATGAACGGATCAAATTTCGCGATATCCGCCGCGTTGTTGCCCTGTTCGTGCTTGCGGAAACCAAACAGATAAGTGATGTTTTGCGGACGCCAGCGGTGGAAGTAGAGTTCGTTTTTCATTTGCAGCAGATGTCGCAGTTCGGAGTACTGTGGACTGACGCCGGTCGCAAACGACTGCCCCTCGATTTTCGCTCCTGCGGCATCGACGACGGGACCGTGATGGCTCAAAGTTTCGGATTCTGAACCAGTAGTAATCATGGCACTCGCGCCAGTATTTTCGTCCGCACCCGTCAAGTTCACAACCAGTGGCAGTGCCGAAAGAGCCTCCTCCTGCACTTCAAAGCTGACGAGCGTTGTCTTATCCGGGTTCCATTTTGCGTTGCGAATCCGGACGGAACTGCCTTCGACGGATTTTCCAGAGGCATCAACCACCACGGTGGGCAGAGTGGCGGGAATCGACAGCAGTTGTTCTCGAACGACTGCCGCCGCGCACGCATAACCGTGTTCAGACAGATGCATCCCGTTGGGAGCCAAACTACTGTAAACCACGGACGTCTCGTTGCCGGCGGCAACTTTGCGCTGCGCCAATTCCGGTGGAAGTTTATAACACGAGTTGATTGCGTAGTCGATCTCCAGCATCCGCTTTGAGAAATCTGTAAATAGATCCACAAACAACAAGTCACGCGACTGAGCCACACTGGAAGTCGCTTCAGAAAAAATCCTGATCCGGGAGTTGAACCGCGAAGGCGAAGGAATCGGTGGCGATGTCGGAAACAGTTCATGTGGCGACACCAGGACACAGGCGATTCCGGAGGCTGCCAGTTCATCCAGCAAACGTCCCAGTTGCTGCGAGTATTGTTCCGGCGTCACACCGGATGTCAGGGCTTCGTTTTGTCCGTAACAGACGAACGCCACCGTGGGCTCTTCCGCTCGAATGTGTTCCACCATCCGCAGGTAGCCGACGTCCGGAGCGTCAAAAATTCCCCGCGAATCCGCGTACGCCGTGTCAGCGCTCCAGCCAAGATTACGAAACGAGACATGCTTCTCGCCACATGCGCCGGCCAGCGTCGCTTCAAGATGTTCCGACAACTGCGCTCGTTCGAAAAATGTCGCTCCCACGAACACGACATGATCACCGTCCTCAAACTGAAACGGAGCGGTTCGAGCCTTCGCGGGGATGACCGGGGCTGTGAAACGTTCCGGCGGCGTTACTGCGAAACGATCTCCCGGTGCGTCATCGACGGGTTTGGCTTCCGGCCAGTCGCGGTCATTGAAATCCGTCTGCTGCCAGCCAACCGGAGGCACGATCGGAGCGACACGCCATCCACCGCCGATACTTTTCTTCTTCTCGCCGGAAACCGCAGTGACTGAGATTCCCAATAGCGTCGTTTTCCCCGACGCATGAACCTCAACGGCAACTGTGTTCCGTCCCTGACGCAACAACGATTTGATATCGAAGCCCAGAGCCGTCACGCTGTCACCGGATCGCTGCAATGAAACGTCTTTGAGTACCCGCTGTCCGTTGACATACAGTGAGCAATGTCCGTCCGTCACGATCGCCAGTTCCGCGGACTCCGCATTCGCCACAACCGGATCCAGCGCCCAGCGATACCAGGCACTTGCATTCTCCTCCTGAACGTCGGATCGAAACCAACTTAGCGCTGGTGATTCCTGGGCATTGCACACGCCAGGCAGGACCATCATGGCCATCGCCATCAGGACAGCACGAAAGTGCCAGGGAGCAAGTTGCAGGGGCATTTGAGTGAACCTCAGACTGTATTGGTTCAGTGTAAGTTGTTAAAACGGGCTTGTAGGATAGCGTAGTGGCCTGTCCTTGTTGAGTCTACCAATCAGCCGCCGGGCGTTAGCCCCGGTTTTCTCGATGAACCGGACGCTGGCGAGTTGTGGCTTGAAGGTCTTATTGTAGGTTTGCGGGCGACACTCACCGGACATGGGTGAATGGACAGCTAGCTCCAGCACAACCCCCGTTTCCTCAATGGTTCAATCCCGGCGGCCTGCCGGATGCAATGAATCATCCTTGCGTCTGCAGGTTCCCGCGTTATAAAGCAGCGGGACCGGGATTTCTGCAACCGTAACCAGTCGAAATTCTGTCCGCCCGGATCAGTTGCATCAAATCGAAACTCGCCGGGTCTTGTCGCCTGGTGAACACGTCATGTTCTGTTGCGCAGGAGTCGTGACTTGATCTCGTCCCGGACACCAGAAGGCACACCAAATTTCTGTCCCGTTTGTGGTCAGGACGTTCGAATCGATCCGTCCACCGTTCCGCTGAGGGATGCGCCATGTCCTCAGTGTGGTTGCCTTCTGCATTTTCCGGATCCGGGAGCGGCCACGCAGCCGCATAACCAGCCCCGGGTCAAGTTGTCGGGCACCGATGCAATCGAGGATATGGCAGACATGCTCTTTCAATTCGAGGCTCCGGCAGACGGAGTCGGACCAGAACCGCTGCTGTTTGACTTTGGCGAAGTGTTGCTTTCCAGCAGCGAACTGGGGAAGTTGATTGTCCTCCACAAGAAATCCAAAGCATTGGGTCGCCCGTTCGTTTTGGTCAATATTAACCCTAATGTCAGGGAAGTCTTGCGGATTACCCAACTGGATCAGGTTCTTAGTATTGAACCGTGACAGTTGACGGAGATTCAATCCGCGTTCCGGCTCAGGGACAGTGTGAACTCCGCCGTTGGTCTCAAAGTCTGCGCTGCTTTGCATTACATCGAGCGAATCAATCTAGACCAGCTTTCAGGGGACATTGGACTTTAGGCGATAAGTAGAATGTCCCCTTTTGATCTTCTTCTGAACATCAGCGACAACTTCGCGGACCTTAATTCGCCCTGCCACAGAATCCAAACCGGCCACACGCTGCCGCAGCTCTGCCAGCGAGGGGATTTCCAGATGGCCACATTGGTAGTCTCTGTGATTCGAAAGTGATGTTAGTTGTTCTCCGTTTACCTGCAGCTTCTCACGCACGGCCCCTGGTGTTGATTCCTCGAATCCGGTCAATTGTTGAAACCATGTCATGACGTTGGCTCACTAAGGCTCTTATCGAACGAATACGAAACGAAAACGGAGTTTGCCGAATCTACAGTGAATCCGTGACAGAACGCATCTTTCAGCAATCCCAAAAATCAATAAAATAACGACTCACGCCGCAATTTCACTTGAGGAGCGGAGTCCTCAGCCATGTCTGCCGAACTGCCAGCAATTTACGATCAGGACGTGCTTTATCACCAGTCTTTCCGACAGGACTTTCAGATTCATTGTGCCGACGTGATATCGGTTGCCATCTTTGATTCCATGCTTAGGGCGCTCCAGTCTGCCAGAGGTAGAGATCAAAGGCACGTTGCCTGAACCACTCGGTAGAGAGAGCCGCTGTTATTTCGCTCGGTACCAGGCCGTCTTCCTTAAGCAGAGCATCGACAGCTGTGCCAATGTCATTTCGAACGTCCGCATAGCGTTGTTTCCATATCAGCACGTAGTCGCGATACATTGACAGATTCACGGCGGTGAACCCCAGTACTTTCGCAGCATGATTGTCGATAATGACAGAACGTCCGGGATGTCTTATCCAAAGAAGCTTGGAAGCAGCGGACAGCATCATGCGTTTGCTTTGATGGCTCTCGACAAATCTTCGTTCCAGATCTAGCACCAACGAAGAAACATCGTCACCAAAGTGATTAGGGTTAGTTGCATCCAGTTGCTCGACGGTTCGGACGTGCTTTGCAGCGCCTTCCAAATCACATTTCGGAAAGTTCCGAGAAATACTGAATGCATGAGCCGCCTGTCGGACGGCTTCGGCTTTCTCGGGGACAGTGCCCATTGAGAGTTGCTGGATCCACCGACGGTCGGTGTTGAGGTAGATCGAAAGCCACCGTCTGGCAGCACGATCAAACGGATTCAGCATTGCAGGATTTTGAATTGACTTTACGTCAGATTCAGAGTCAGAAAGCAGATCGGCAGCTTCTCTAATATGACGAAGTGCTTCGATTGCAGCGTCATTCTCACTGACGATGCCAATCAATTCCGTGACAAGCGTCTCAGCCAGTGAAAGAGCATCGCCTGCAGCCCGATTCAGAATCTCGGTCTTCATTGTTTCGCCATTCCTATGCTGGGATCATTTAAGACTATCTGACGTCGGTTTCAGGTCGCCGTGGAGTCAGCAACCTTACGCAGGAATCGTATTGGAGCGCCGAAGGCAGATGCGTTGTAGCCGTGAGATTCCAGACTCGCGAGAATATCTTCGTCAGGGTGGTCCTCGACAAGGCATCGCAGGACGACGCCGATGTCCAGCCAATATTGATATTCTCCCCCCTGCTGATTCGGGTTCAGCGTTGGGCTCTCTTCCAATGCTTTTCGCAGTTCTCTCAATAGATTGGGTTGCCGACGGTTGGTCATGTCATGACAGCCTGCTAGGTGTGATTGTGGTCTGCTTGTCTGCTGCGGTGCGTGCTTGCTGTAAATGCAGGCGAGAAGCTCAAAAGATTTTTCATCACGGAGGTCATGCGGTACCTGCTGACCATCTACCTTTCACGCGAACTAATACGACCACGTCGTTTCGCAAACGTCGAAGTCTGTCGATAGAACGGCTTCTCATTGCTATCTTTGTTTCTTACTTTTTCGAAAGTAAGGCTTGTAGGAGTTTTTCATCGTCACTCTCGCTGTAGCGTAGTTTTCGAGCCTGCTCGTGAAATTTCCCGCCAGCACTAAACCCCTTGAACTCGATTGTGGGGAAAAACTTATTGAAGATCTTTTGCGCGTTCCCCTGAATCTGGGAACCCTCTGTCGCCATTCCCCAGCAGAATAGCCAGCACCATGACGAAGCCAAAACTTCCTGATCGTATCCAGGACGAGGCTTCCAATGCTTCTTGAGTCCTTTGCTGAAAGTGGCATGACTCATAGCGCCATGCAACAGATTGACAGATTCCTTGAATGAGGTCGTGATTTTCATGATCGCAACTTTCTCGATGGCCCTTGGAAATCGTAATCCACTAAAAGCAACTTCAGAGAGACAACTCACACTGAGGAAGAACCTCAACCGGGAGCCAGAACGGCTAAGAATCTCGTCTGCGAAACGTCACTTCAAACTTCTTGCATTGACGGAATCTTTGCATTCGGTTTGTCGGGCTGAAGGCATCTTTGAGGTCGCAGGGTTGAAAGATATCGAGGCCGCGATCCAGCAGGATTTCCCAGCCGTTGTCGGTGATGATGTGTCTCGCATGGATGTCGTTGCGGAATTCCCAGTCGAAAATGATGCCGATCGGACCCACGTTCTCCTGAATCTTTGAGAAGTACTCTTCCTGATACACAGTACCGATGTCGTCGGGTGCGGCGATCAGATGCACGTGGACGTCTTCTGAATCGAATTTCTGACGAGCGACCGTCTCCAGTAAGTCCATCAGGTTTCGAGCCTGGTGAAACTTGCGGATGTAGGTATCCGTGATTGTCACTTCTTTCGCACCTTTGAGGTACGGCCCAAACAGCGAATCGAAGTCGATGCCGGTCTGATTCTCGCGAATCACTTTGCGAATTGCGGGCAGCTGATCGGGCTGTTCTGACGAAGTCGGATTTGCGGTCTTTTGATTCTTAGTGTTCGGCTCTGCATCAGCCTCAACAACCGCTGCACCACGAAGGCGTTCCGGCCAATAGATGTTTGGATACTGCTGCTCTTCAAGCG
This sequence comes from Planctomycetales bacterium, assembly GCA_038214195.1. GTDB lineage: Bacteria > Planctomycetota > Planctomycetia > Planctomycetales > Planctomycetaceae > SXXK01. Next base: position 10,754 of record JBBQSE010000024.1, on the reverse strand, counting down.
TAGAAACGTGGACGACCTCGTTGTTTGACAGCTTCGTGTACGCAAACGTGACAGGTTCGAACGTTTCATCGATTCGCATCAGCTGGTCTTTGACTCGCTTTCGACCTTCCATCGCCCAGACCAGCAGTTCTTCCATCTCCTCAGCGTTGGCTTCCCGATGAGGATACACCAGCTTCAGCATGCCGGAAAACGTCTTATTGATGGCCTCTCTGTCGCGAGTCGATAAGTCATCAGACAGCTTGAAGTACGGTGCAAACAGTTGCGAATAATCGTCGTCACGCTGCTTCTTCAGAATCTCGGCCAGGTAGTCAACCACGAACCCAAACCCACTTGTAAACAACTCCGAGCGAACGATGTCCACTTCCCAGCCTGGGATGTAGTAGTGCAAACGGTCAAGGAATGCGGAGTCGTGATACTGAGTCGGCAGCTCATCAAACAAGTCCGCGTGTTTCAGCATGTGTGCGACAGTGTGCTTTGTATTCCCGATGAACACCATCGACGCTTCGGCCCCCAGAGTTTCCACGCCGCGTGAAAACGTCTTGTTCGCCATGTAGTTCTTCATGATGTCAACCAGAGCCTTATCAACGCGTTTGCCTTTTCCCGCAAACTCATCGAACGCCACGCAGCTCCAGTGGCCGACCAGTCCCAGGTTGTAAGGCCGCCGGTTTTCAACGAACAACTTCGGAACCGTGATCTCACCGCCGGAAATCAGCATGCCGTGCGGCGACAGTTCCGAAAACACATGAGACTTACCGGTTCCCTTGGAACCCAATTCCATTAGGTTGTAGTTGCGTTCACAGAATGCGATTAACCGAGTCAGCTGAATGAATTTCTTGCGGCGGCTGAAGGCTTCCGGATTCAACCCGATACTCTGCATTAGCACATCGATCCATTCGTCAGTGCTAAACTGCTTGCGAGCTTCAATGTACTCGTCAAAGTTGAACGTGGACTTCTGGATAGGCTTGAGAGCCTCCAGAGTCCACGGTGTGTCCCGGCCTTCGGAATGTTCATAGGCGATATCAGCAAGACACCAGACACCGCCCGTCAGCAGCTTCTGATGCTGCTTCACGGTCTCGGAAGGAACCACGATCTTGCTAATCCCCAAATTGGAAAACGTGGCCTCGTAGACGTCATCCTTTTCGTTCAGGCTCACACTGATCCGATCGATCACCTTATGAGGCCGGCGTTTCTCGCGGATCATCGAACGGACCAGCCCCGCTTCGCTGCGATGGACATAGTGCTCCTTCAGGATGCTCAGCACCCGTTCAATGCCGGCCGCAATCTGTTCATCGTCCGCCACCGTGCAGTACTGTGACAGCAAATACTCCAGCACGTAGCCCGGAACGATCGCGTTTCCCTTCACCTTACGGATCAGATCTTTACGCACGACCAGTTGCTGCACGAGGCTCGTGAGCTTTTCATCCAGCGGGCTCATTTTGGTATGAGTTGTGTCAGACATTATTCAAAGTCGAATTCTGAGGTGAAGGAACGTCGCAGCGTGTACTGTTGCGATTTGTAGTCCTCGAAATGTCCCGTATTCTGGATCCGGACTTTCAGCTTGAGAGTTACTTGCTGGCCATTGTACGCGTCTGCAGCACTCGACAGGACCAGACGAATCTTAAACTCGCGGTCCCGTGGATTGGCAGACGTCAAATCGAAAGTGATTTCCTGACTGTCGCTGATCGGATCGCCGTTCTGAGAGTAAATGCCCAGAAGGATTGTCCGAGCCTGCAGCTTGTCGTCAACTGGTTGCTGCTGGTAAAGCTGAATTGCCAGTTGGCCGGTCGAAATCGTGCTGACCGAACCGCGAATCAGGTCCACATCCACTTGAGTCACGTCGCTTTGACGGCTCTTGTTGATGCTGATCACCGGCACCACAATTTCCTGCAGAGAAGCCCCGCCGTGGACGTAGCGAAAACATGAGCCACTCAACCGCAGCCGATTGATCGACTTGGGGATCAACATTTCAGCATCACCAGAGAGTCCCACCTGGTCCGCTCGATAATGTCGCAAGCCGTCACGGCCAGTCATATTCTTTCCGAGCAAAAACCGGCGATCGCGGTATTCGGAATCGGCGTCGTTCGCATCAGGACCGACGAAATCACTTTCCTGAACCCCGTTTTGAAACAGGAATCCATGATCGGATGTGATCAGCAGGTTGCTGGCATTCGCGGCGACCAGCTTTTTGACAATTTTGACCAGCTCTTCCATGGCTTCCTGCATGGAATCAACAGCTCGGTCTTCAGTGCTGACCTTATGAGCCGTGCCATCGATGATATTCTGGTAAATGTAAATGACGTTGTTTTCACGGATCAGTTCCCGCAGAGCCTCCTTATTCATGTCCATGATATCCGCAGCCTGCCTCGCGTCTGCCTTCCAGGACATTTCCGCCGACGTTGCAAAGTTCGCCAGGATCTTACGCCGATTTTCGATACCGCTGGACGGCTTTCCATCCACCAGGACCGTTGCTTTTGCAACATCACTGATTTGCAGTTCGTCATGCGGCAGAAGGGCCGCCATACCCAGTTGCGTATAGCTGGGCAAGCCTGTCACCATCGCCTTGACTTCTGCCGAATACCGATCTTCCTGACGAATCATCGACGCCAGTTCATGAGCGATCTCGTACCGCATTCCGTCCGAGATGATGACGAAGATCTTTTTGCCCTGAGACAGAAACGGACGCACCAGCTGTTCAAAGAACGCACGCTGTGGCATCAAACCGCCGGAGTTCCACTGATCCTGCTTATCCACCACTGTTTGCCAGCGGTCGCCCAAAGGCAGCAGGAACTTGTTGGAATACAGATGCTCGACTTTCTCCGCCAGCGGCTGCAGCAGAGTCACGTTACCGGACTTGCGAAGGTTGAAGCAGAACTGCCGGTACAGTTGATCGACCTGGTACCAGCTTTCGACGTAGCGGCTCAGCCCTTCTTCCGGCGACTCCATTGTCAGGTTGCAGACATCCATGATCAGTTCGATCAATCGACCGGCAATTTCAATCGCCTCGTAATCATGCCGAAAATTGCGATACCAGTGACCAATTCGCCTTTGACGAATCAGCCGAGTGCTTTCGCCGGCTGAGATTGTTCGTGCCGTGACGCGACCTACGAGATCACTCAGGACCTTTTGATCCACCAGGCGGAAATAGTCAATCTCCGACAACGATTGAGCGTCCATGGCCCCCAGCTGCGGCTTAATGCCAAGATGTTCGGCACAGCGGTCAGACAGCTTCTCGAACGCCTCTTCGTGGTTTCTGCTGTCTTTCCATCTCTTCAGGAAAACCAGAGCCTCAGAATTCAGCCGAGCTGGCAGGCCCAGTCCCATTGCAAAACAGGACTTAAACAGTTCCAGGATAAAATCCAGGACACCTGGCGAATCGGACGGATAGCCATAAGCCCGTCGAGCATGATCCCACAGCACGGAAGTCAGTCCGCACTTTTCCAGCAGTGTGTATTTTTCGTCACGTCCTTCTGCCAGTTCATCCAGCAACGCTTCCAGAATGGCCTCCAGCTTCGGCTCAGATCCGGCACAGACGGCCATCAGCTTTTGACGCAGTCGAATCTTTGTTTCGTCGGTCGAGATCAACTTCTGCAGCGACTGCCGACGTTTGGCGATCTTAAAAAACTCCGCATGTTGCGCCACGACATCGCTGAAATCGAACGACAACCCGACTTCATGGCTCCAAAGAGACACCTGGTTCACTCGAACCTGATCATGAGCCAGCAGGACATCCAGCAGCCAGTTATTCAGATCCTGCGGCTGAGGCCCTTCGTGATACAGCAGGAACTGCTGATTGGGTTCTTCACGAAGCACGCGGTACTTCAGCAGGAACTCGTTGTTCGCGATTTCGACCTTGGTGACTGCATCGACTTCCGCCGCTTCAAAATCTTTCCGCAGCGACTTGTCCTCGTCGTACCAGAAGAGGATACGATGCTTCTGGAACATCTTGCAAAGAAGGTCACTGATGGGGCTTTTCATAGTTCTTGTAGCTCATGTAGCTTGGACATCCCTGTCCGAGCGTTTTTCGTTTGCTTTTTTTCGTTTGCAATTGCGTAAGACAAAGACGGACGGACAGGGATGTCCATCCTACGGTTTAATCATCTTCCTTCGCATCCAACCCCACGATCTTCTTCAACGCTTCCCCGAACAGCGGGTAATTGTGTTTCACGCCGTTGTCCAAGTCGATTTCCAGGCGTTGTGAGGCCAGAGGATAGATCACTTTGCGTTCGTAGTCTTCCAGTTCCTTCAGGTCTTTCTTGAGCTGAGTGACTTCCTTCAGAGCCCGCGTCTTGTCGGCGGGTTTGGCATCGGCACTGTCGGCAATGCTTTGCTGATGTTCCTGGTGAGCCCGGAGTTTGGTCTGGAAGTCTCGCAGATACTTGAGCACCGTGCTGACCGTGTCAGGTCGGTAGCGGTGCATGTAGATCAGGGCGTTGAAGGTGCCTTTGGGGCTGGTGAACAGCCAGTAGATCGGACGCTTCTTGTACATCTTGACATGATGAGTGTAGAAGTCCTTCAGGAAGTAATCACGCACCGACTTTCGCTTGCGAGCCGTCGTGTTGTCCGGATAGATGGCGTTTTCCAGGAACCGCAGATTCTCCTCGAAGTGTTCGTCGCCAAACGTCACCTTCAGGAACGCCTTGAATCGTTCGCTGATATCATCCGTAAACCAGTCGCCATCCAAAATAGGAATCACATTATCCTCGTCCGGCATAAACGTAGGATGGACATCCCTGTCCGTCCTCCATCCCTCGTCCTTTGTCCCCTCGTCCTTTGTCCCCTCGTTCGCCGCTTCGTCGATTGCACTTTGGTGTCCGTCGCCCACCGAGTCTGCTCGGACAGGGATGTCCAAGCTACGGTCGTTCTCGTAGGATGGACGTCCCCGTCCGTCGTCGTCGTTTGGCTCTCGGACAGGAATGTCCAAGCTACTGTCCAAGCTACGGGGCAAGCTACGGTCGCTGCCACTCACCTCGGCGATTTTCCTCAGATAATCCTCAACCGTCTCCCCTTGATTGGCCAGGATCAGTCCCGGTTTGTCCAGCGAGTAGCGACCCAACATGCAGCCCACCGCGTAGCTGATGAACTCACGCATCGTGTCCGCAAGAAGAAGGGCTTCAAGTTCCGACTCGCTCTTGTCGTCGTCGTAGCGATGTTTTACGTTCCCCCAAAGTGTAAGTTGGGCACTTGCCACTTCCGTGTCGAATTCCACGGATGAAACACCAAATGCCTCTACAAATAGTCGGTTAATCCGACGTTCAAGACCTCCAAGAGTATCGACTCGTGATTGAAGTTCGTCCAACAACGCGTCCCACGAGTTCGACAGTCGCGTAGTGGAATGCCTCAAGACTGGCGAAGCAAGAAAGGCCGAAGAAAACTCAAAGTCATTCCAATCTCTCGCGGACAGGGCAACTGCATCCGTTGCCAAATCGCAGACCTCCTGTTGCGATGATATGCGAATCGGAAGACGCCCAATTGGGCCTTCTTTGTAGTCCAGAGTAGGTGTAGTCGCGCGCAAAAACGGGTTCACCAAACATGAATTCGCATAAGCAAGCACATAAAAGAGATCACAATTTTTTTCTGCGAAGCACATCGAGCCTTTTGATTCAAAAACAGACCCTGCTGGTGTGTATCGCATCGACAAGTTCGAGCTTGATAACGTCGACCAGGAGATGCCTTCGCGAAAATAGAAGTCCATGTTCTGAGGTCGCGACAGGAGCTTTCCGTCTTCACGCACGAAATTGCGAATTTCGTGGCCGTCTTCCTCCCAGTTGACAACGAAGTCGTTGTTGCCGTACCACTTTCGAAACGGCCCTCCCTTTGTGCATGGGAACCAGCGTCGACCCGATTCACGTGCGGCCGTTCGATCGACGCAATCGAAGCTGATGCGATTCAACGACAGTTCGTACCAGAACCGCAGAAATCGCTCATTGTTGCCAGTGATGAGCCCCTGTCTTGGCTTGGCAATGGACGACAACTGGTCGCCCTCCTTGAAAACTCGCCGCACAATTGGCGAAAGCCAATAAGCAATTGGTGTCCCGTGTATGTGCTTGAATTCTTCGTGTTCAACATGATGGCAGTCCCGCGACTTTAGCTTCGATCGGAACAGCGTATTCTTATCCGTGGTATGAGGAGCATCATTCAGGTTGTAATACGTGCCAGCTGGAACACCAGGCCCGTGCTGAATCACAAACGCACAAGCCGTTGCAATCTTCGAATTCAGTTCTGGAAAACTATTGAATCCAATTTGAATCAGCGAAATAATGGAGTTTTCAGTTAAGACGAATCGCCTGAGGTCTTCAAAGCTAGACAAAAACATCCAGCCTTGCATCGTGACCATTGCCACATTTCCGTCAGGAACGACCAGATCAAGGGACCGCTCGATAAACATTGCATAAAGATCTGACTTTGCTGCTGGGAATGCGTTCTGGCAGGCAACTCTTAGATCCACGTTCATACCGCCATCTCCCATATACGGTGGGTTTGCGACGACGACGTGATACTTGGGACTCAGATAATCGGCCTGCCGCAGCGCCTTGAGCACTTTCTGGTGAACGCCCGCAAGGAACAGGTCGGATCCCATCTGACGCGCACGAAGTAACTCCAGCACTTCGCTCACGTCCGTCACCAATGGACGAATCAGCGAGCCAAAGTTGTCCGCTTCCTCCCACTGATTCACCACTCCCTCCAGGCCGCCCGTGAACAGGTCGCGACCGACCTTGTCCATGTAAGCCGACAGTTCGTCCGGGTCGATCTTGATGTTCTCCAGGACGCAGATGTTGGGCTGCACCGGGCCTTGTGAGCCGCCAGGCGCTAGCCGCGGGTTTGTTGTCGTTGACGTATCCTTGGAAGAACCGACGGCTAGCGCCTTGTCGCTCACAGAACGATTGCGAGTAAAAAACCGACGATCTTTTTCTCGGGCTTTCATGGTGAGGGCAAACGCGGCGAGGGCTCCGGCTCGCTGGTCGATCTCGATGCCGTACAGATTGTGCTTGAGGATCAGCGTCGGTATCTCCGACGGCTGATAACCCTGCTCTTCGTAAATCGCGTATAAGAGATCAAAGGCGTAGGTGAGCATGTGGCCTGAACCGCAGGCGGGGTCGCAAATTTTGATTTCTTCTGGCGAAGAAATGTAGGATGGACATCCCTGTCCGTCCGTTTGTGTGTCGTTTGGTGTGGAAGACGTTTCGTCTCGGACAGGGATGTCCAAGCTACGGTCGGGCTTGATGTAGTAATCCATTTTCTCAGCCAGCCGCGATTCGGGATGGTTCAGCATCCACAACCGGCCCAGCGAGTTCTCAACAAGGTAACGCACGATCCAGTGCGGCGTAAACAACTGCGTGGCCGCCGGGATATTTTCCGGCGTGATCTTCTTACCCTTCTTCAATGCCGCAAAAACGTCATCTTTCTTTTCCGAGATGTAGAACTGATACAGCCAGCCGATGACTTCGACCGACTCTTCTGTGAATTCCGGCGAACAGTTCTCAGGAAGCAGGGCCTCCCGCGTGTATGTCAGAACAGAGTTTCCCGAGAGCAAATCATCGGGCAGCAACAGCTCTGTAAAATCCTCGATCTTTTCAAACATGAACGGCATCTGCGAGTGGTAGTAATTGCAGGCCGCGACGAGCAGCAAGCGATAGGCTTCCTGCTGCGGATCCAGACTTGGCCTTGTACCGCTCAGCAGTGCCAGAACCGTGTCGCGGTCCACTTTCCAATCTTCATCAATCTGCCCCTGCTTCGCTTCCGTCAGAACTTCAGGCTGTATGAACTCCTTCGCAGGCGACACTATGCCGACTTTGGTATACCCATTGACGTCCATGTATCGCAGAGCACAGAAACGATTGAACCACGTATAGGCCGCTCGCTCAACCACACTTTCACGACCGTGGTCGCTGATCTGCTGTTCCAGTTGATTCACCGCCTCCGCAGCTTCACGCCGAGCCGCACTGGAAACCGCCAGCACAGCATCCATCTTCGCTTCGACTTGTTCCAGCAACGCCCGCCGTGCGAACTGAGCGAATTTCTTGAGCTTCGATGTGTCCATAAGGTCGTTGCGTTTCCGTAGGATGGACATTCCTGTCCGTCGTGTGCTTCTGTGCTTTTGATGATGTTGAAGGGAGGACGCTCGGACAGGAATGTCCAAGCTACGATGTCCAAGCTACGGTTCATCGAAATCCCAGCCGGCGGCTTGCCATTCTGGCGAGATCCAGCGAATGAACTTCTCCGGCGGCAAGTTCGCTTTGGTGCCGTTGCGACCAAAGTACCGGACGACATTTTCAAGATGTTTTGTGTCACGAATGATGCGGTCGTAGCTTTCCTGTTCCCAGATACTGCCCAACGCATTTCGCCGCTGGTTGACCTCTCGTGCCACGTACGCTTTGATCCCCTGTAAAACGTTTTCCAGTTCAAACGAGGGCAACGGTTTCATGACGGCATGGGCATGATTTGGCATGACAACCAGACAGGGAACTTCGCATTGTGTCTTTTGATAGAATCGCAACGCGTCGGCGAGCAATTTTGCGTTCTCCGATTGCGAAAAGTAACAGGCTCCGTACCCGGTATCGAGGCTGTCTTCTGAGAGCTGAGTGACCTTGCGAGCGTATTCTTCCCAGTCCTTTTCCGAACGAGGTCCCGGATGTGTGCGATCAAATTGTTCTTTCAGGGTTCTGAGTTCCCTCAGCACATGCGGCGGCAGGGCATCGTTGAGTCTAAACGTGACGGAATAGGTGGCACCATCCTGTCGCCAGTGCGGCAGGTGCCGTGTGTAGAAACGCATCGGTGCGTTCGGATTGAAGGGCCGAAAGCCTGGCGGAAGGTTTGGGTGAAGATTGTCGAAGATGACGGTCATGTGTTCGTAGGATGGACATCCCTGTCCGTCCGTTTTGTTTTTGTTGGTTGATGATATTGAAGTAACAATCTCGGACAGGGATGTCCAAGTTACGGTTTGTAAAACGCTCGGACAGGGATGTCCAAGCTACATGTCACACTTGAATTCGATTGCCTTTGTTGAGTTCTGCAATGATCGCTGCCTTGAGGGCCGCGACGTAATCTTCAGCTTCATATTCCGTGGTGACCATTGGCTTGTTGAATTTCACCGTGAGCGTTTTGGCTCCGATGATCTTCCCGGCTGTCGGGATAGGATCACCGCCGTCCTTTTTGGGATCCTCTTTGACGACCGGAGAGGCCGTCAGTTTTTCCAGCATGGCTGGATAGGTTTTCTCCACAAATCGCCGCCGCACATCACGGATTACTGCAATCAGTGGCTCCTCGCCGATCCTCGTGATGACAGTTTCGAATGGCTTCACCGTTTCCAGTTGCTGGTCCGGCTTTAGCTTTGAAAACTCCGGCAGAGATTCCAGTTTCGTCCTTAGGCCGGAAACCTCCAGTGCCGCTTCCTGGCGTTCTTGTTCAACCTTTTCCAGCACGTCCTTCAGCAGCTTGGTCAACGCGGCCTTTGCAGACTGCATCGTGTTGCCGACATAACACTTCGCTTGCCCCAGCAGCGATCGCAGGGATGCAACTTCGGTTTCTGAAATGTGCTCCAGGTTGGCTCGATGCGTTTTCAGGAACTCCTGAGCCTGCGAATAGATGTCCTTCATACTGCCGGACATAAACTGTCGGATAGGGTCCAGCAGGTTCTCTTTCAGGTCGAGCAGGTGCTCAGAATCTTCCCGGAATTCCATGAAGAAGTATTTGTGTGGCTTCCTGGCAATCGCTGCAATTTTCTTCTGTCCGTCGTCCAGAGATTCCAGGAACGGATACACGTTCTTCTGTGAGATCAGCGCCTGCAGATCTTTAGCCACTGTTGCCAGCCGTTCCCCGACCTTCTTGCCCAATGCGGATGTTTCTCCCGCTGGAGCCGGTTCACTGAAGAACTCGCTGTAAAATTCCTTCAACTGCCGAACCTGAGATCCGGTGTATTCAATCTGTGGCTCCAGAATCACATTGCCGTGCTCGCGAGTGTTCTTAATGGCTTCGGCCAGGGTCTTCTCCTGCAGGAGTTCACCATCCTTGCGAGCTTCCAGCTTGCCACGGGCACAAACGCGTGCCAGCAGACATTGGATTGCCAGCAGTGGCCAGCCATTGGGAGCCTTTTCAAAGTTGTCCGTGACAGATTTGACTGTCGTGCGAATTCCTTTCTGAGACTCCCGCTGCACAAAGCTCAGCAGTTCCAGCTCGGCTTCCAGCATGGTGTCCACGCCGTGTTCAAACAGGCTGTCCTGATTTGAGCTGAGGATGGCGGAGATCTGCCCTTCGCTGAAGTTGATGCCCTGCAGCATTCTCAGATTGATGTACACGGATTCCACCAGCGAATCAAATCCCGCCGTAATACGTGTGACAGGATCGGCACTGTTGGATTCCACTTCCGCCGCCCCGACATACATGCGAGCTTTTCCCACAATTTCTTTCACGAGGGTTTCAAGTTCGGCGGCTCGCCTTGAATTTGTGTTTTGCTTTTCTCCCAGGATCTTCTTGACGGAATCCTTCTGCGTCGTCGCCAGATTCTGCCGGATGTACTTGTCCGTTCGCTTTAGCAGCAGCAGATCGCGAATCAAGCGGTCTTCAGGCGGCAGGACCACCAGCAATTCTCGACGGACACCAGATTCCAGTTTGAGATTTTCGATTTTTTCAGCATGGGGATGAAACGGACTAATGAAATGGATCGATAGTTCTGATTCTCGTCCGAACATTTTGTCGTCAAGCTTGCGTGTGAAATTGAAATCGCGACCACTGGCCGAATGACGCAGCGATCGGCCCTT